>DASXHF010000228.1:0-6207 GCA_036488775.1 Gemmatimonadaceae bacterium
TCGTTCACTGTCAGCTCATAGCTCCTACTGATAGCTGTCAGCTTGCACTGTCGTCTGTCGACTCGCAGGTCTGCGCTTGATGCGCTCGACCGCGTGCGAGTTACTTACAGGCCGGCTCGCCGTCGCCCGCGGTGCTGATCACCGGGTTCTGGGTGTTCACACCGATCGAGCAGCTGAAGTTGGCGATCTGCGAGTGCGTCACCTGCGCCGTCCAGTAGCCCGGGCCCGTGGTGATCGTCGGGGTCGACACACCGGTCGACGGGCGGAACTTGAGCAGCGTCGTGTCATACTGGACGTACTTCCCGGAATCCGAGAAGAATGCCTCTTCGGCCGTGACCAGGTTGCGCAGGTCGGACTTCATGGCGGCCGTATAGGCCTTCGACTTCGTGTTGGCGAACTTCGGGATCGCGATCGCCGCGAGAATACCGATGATGACGACGACGATCAGAAGCTCGATCAGCGTGAAGCCAGAACGTTTGCTACGCATGCGTGAACTCCGATATCGAGGAGAGTCGCGGGACTCCTACAGGTCGCGACAGCACGCCAGATGAGCCCCGCGGCGGCTCACCACCAGTTGTATTGACGCGCCATACAAACGACGATCCGTCCACGGCGCCGATACCCGAACGCCCCCCGATTTTGTGAGTCCGGGGCGATTATTTGTGGCTTCTTTATGCCCACCGGCCAACGTGTCCGAGAGCCGGCCGGACAGTCTGACCTTCCAGTGTGCGCGACTCCGCGACCTTGCCTGCGCGCGCACCCGCTCCAGATTGGGGGCATCTTGGACCGCGACTCCGGACCCGCGATGCCAGACCAGACGATCGACGCCCGGCAACTGCTCGTCTACGTCTACGATCAGCTTCTCGCGCGCGGCACCGCGCCGACGTCGATCGACCTCGCCGCGCACTTCGACACCACGCCGGAGCAGGCGTTGCTCGCGATCGGCGAAGCGAACCTCGGCAAGACGCTCATGCCGAACCCTCGCACCGGAGAGATCTGGATGGCCGGCCCCTTCTCGGCCGTGCCCACGCCGTACGAGGTGGCCGCGGACGGCGTGCAGTGGTGGGCCAATTGCGGATGGGACATGCTCGGCATTCCCGTCGTCGCGGATCGCCGAGTGCACATCGACGCGAGCTGTACGGATTGCGGGGAGCCGATGCCGTTCGACGTCGATCCCATGCAGCCAGCGCTCGACGTGCAGGGCGTCGTGCATTTCCTGCTGCCGGCGCGCCGTTGGTACGAGGACATCGGCTTCACCTGAGCGACCATGTCACTCTTCCGGTCGGAAGAGCACGTCGATCGATGGTTGCAGCGGACCAATCGGAGCAAGGGAGCGGTCGTCGATCTGCAGACCGTGTGGCGGCTCGCGAACGCGTGGTATTCCGATCCGCGGTGGGCGGCATGGCGGCCGCGCACGCGGGACGAGAGTCAGCAGGCGCTGTTGTCGGTGGGGCTGACGGGCGAGTTCTGGGAGCTGCCGTAGGTGGTGCGCGGCAGCCGAGCGTCATCCTTTTTTTTCACTCTGATCCGGCGTGTCGCACCGCCGACCTGGAGGCCGAATGCTTGGCGATCATGAGCCCGTGGCCACCGTCGCCGTGAGCGACCTTCAGCGCGCCCAGCGCTTCTACGAGACGACGCTCGGCCTCGAGCGGCTCGGGAGTCAGGGTGGCGAGGCGATCACCTACCGGAGCGGTGCGTCGAAGCTGCTCGTCTATCGCTCGCAGTTCGCCGGCACGAACCGGGCGACGTCGGTGACGTGGCTGGTTGGTGATGACGTCGACCGGCTGGTGAAGGACCTCGAGGCCAAGGGGGTGAAGTTCGAGGACTACGACATGCCGAACACCACGCGCAAGGGACACGTGCACGTGGCGGGTGGGACGCGGGTCGCGTGGTTCAAGGATCCCGACGGGAACATCCACAGCCTGGTCAACGGGACAGTGTGATGTGAAAGGGAGTACCGCCGAGCTCGGCCGTAGCTCCCCGAAATAAACATCTGGCGCAGATCGACCGGACGCTGTATGCTCGGCGATCGCGTTCGCCTGGATGAGCGGTAGGGACGCGACCATCGCCGGTGCGCACGACTGATCCTCGATCTCGATCGCCGCGACGCCGTGGCGCTCTCCCCGCGTTCGCCCCTTTGGAGCGAGCGCGCCTTCACGCTCCTTCCCCAGGAGAATTCGCTCAATGTCGATCCGCCGCACGCTCGTCCCACTCGCCGCGCTTGCCGCACTCGCCGCCTGCTCCGAGACGGCAACCAACCCCGTCGCCCCGCAGCAGATCTCGGCGCCCGACGTCGCCTCGCTCAGCTCCTCGGCCAATGACGCACGCCACGGTCACGTGATGCACACCCGCCCCGTTCAGCTCGAGGCGTACAGGAACGCCTCCAGTCGCAGCAGCGGGACGGGCATCTTCTACCACGGTGGCCCGGTGCTCCAGGCAGCCACCAACGTCGCTACCGTCTACTGGGCGTCGTCGCCGATCTACGTCAACGGACCCGCCGCGGGCAGCACGGGCACTGGTACCGGCGACGGCTCGCTCGTCGGCACCTTCCTGCGCGGACTCGGCGGCTCGGCGTACTTCAACATCAACACCACGTACACCAACGGCGCCGGCGTGCACATCGCCAACGTCGTGAACTACACCCAGTTCTGGGCGAACAACACCAGCGTCCCCGCAGCCGGTGCCAACGTCAGCGACGCGCAGATGATCGCCATGCTCCAGAGCGCGTTCGACGGCGGCAAGCTGACGTACGATCCCAACACGCTGTACGCCGTCTTCACCGCCGGCACGGTGAACCTCGGCGGCGGCTTCGGCACGCAGTACTGCGCGTATCACACCCACGGCACGGTGACCGTCGGCGGCGTGTCGAAGACGGTGCTCTACGCGGCGATGCCGTACAACTACGCCTATCCGTCCGCCTGCACCTCGGGCTACGCGGCGGCGAACGGTTCGTACGACAAGGGCGCCGACTACGAGGTCAACACCTTCGTCCACGAGATCGAAGAGACGACGACCGACATGATGGCAAACGCCTGGTACGACAATCGTGGCTATGAGAACGGCGACAAGTGCGCCTGGACCTGGGGCACGACGTACACGTCCGCCGCGGGCGGCGTCGCCAACGTCAACATCGGCGGGAAGGACTTCCTGGTGCAACAGAACTGGAAGAACTCCGGCACCGGCGGCTGCGCACTGCATCTCTGATCGGCGCTGAATCCCGACGCGAACGGCGGGGCCTCGACAGACGTCGGGCCCCGCTGTTGCATTCGAGGACATCCATGAACAATCTCACATTCTGGATCGCCGCCGGCGGTCTGCTGCTCGCCACCGGCACGGCCGTCGCTCAACGTTCCTCTCATGTGAAGCGCGCGTCGCGCTGCGACACGATCGCCACGACGTCGATCACGTTCGGCCGGACGGGCGGCAACATCACGCCGGCCGGCCTCCGCATCGCCGCGAGCGGTGCGGTCACGTCGCTCGCCGACCGTGCCGGCGTGGGGTCGAGCGCTCGCGCCGTGCCGGTCGATGAGCTGCGGCGCCTCGCGGCGCTCGGATGGCGAGGCCGGTTCGTCAGGCTCCCCACCGCACCGACGCGTCCGACGCACAACCCCGACGTCGCGCGGGACTTCGTGGAGCTTCGGTCGGCGTGCGCGCGCAAGCACGTCGAGGTGCCGGCCGATCAGGAGCCGGCGGCATTCCGGGCGCTGTTCACGCAGCTCGAGACAGTGGCGGGAAAGCCCTACTAGCCGATGCTCACAGCCTGAACTTGACGAGCGCCTCTCTCAGCTCCGTCACCACCGCACCGAGACGCGTCGTGGATTGGGCGACGGTCGACGCAACCGCCGTCTGCGCCTCGACGGCGCCGGCGACCTGCACCGCCATGCCTGCGTTCTCCACCGCGGCGTCGCGGATCGCTCTGACGTGCGACGACACGTCCGCCGCGCGCGCCTGCTGCATTGTCGCGTGCTCGGCGATCACCTGCGTCGCATCGCGGCTCACGGCAACGGCCGCGAGGATCTCGCCGAGCGACCGGGCCGACTCGGTGATCACGGCCTCCCCGTGGCCGACGCTGTTGCGCACGTCGGTCATGCGCTCGCCCGTCCGGTTGGACACCAGCTCGATCTCCAGCGCGAGCGCCTGGATGTCGTCGAGCGCCGCGCTCGTGCCGTCGGCGAGCTTGCCGACCTCCTGCGCGACCACGGCGAAGCCGCGCCCATGCTCACCGGCCCGCGCCGCTTCGATCGCGGCGTTGAGCGAGAGGAGCTGTGCCTGGTCGGCCAGGATCGACACCGCCCGCGCCACCGCGGCGATGCGTCGGGACTTATCCGTGAGCTCCGCGACCGCCGGTGCCGCCTCGGAGGTGACTTTGCTGATGTCCGTCATCCGCGCGAGCGTCACCCCCGAGTCGGCGCTGATCCGTTTCGCGACGCTGGCGATGTTCGTCGCCGTCGCCATCGCCGACGAGGCGTACCCGCTCACCTCGTCCGCCTGCGAGGCGGCGGCGGTGGCGAGTGTCGAGATCGAGCTGATGCCTTCGGTCTGTCGCGCCGCCGATTCCGCGATCGTGCGCGCCGCCGCGCCGACCTGCTCGGACGACGCCTTCATCTCCTGAACACCGGAGGCCAGCTCATCGACCGCGCTCGCCACGGCCGATGCACTCGTGCTCACGCCGCCCAGCACCATGCGCAGATGCGCGGCGAGATCGCGCAGCGCGCCGGCGAGGCGTCCGAACTCGTCGTTGCCCGTCTCCGTCACGCCGACGCGCAGATCACCCGCCGCGAGCACTTCGGCCTGGCGAGCGAGACGCTCGATGCGACGCGTGAGCTGTCGCGCGAGAATGGACGCCAGCAGGACGGCGAGCAACAGCGCAACGGCCGGATACCAGGCCAGACGCCGCAATGAGCGATACAGTTCCGCGGTCGCCTCGCTCCTCGGCGCCGAGGCCACCACGAGACCGACCGGCACCGTTCCGGCGAAGACGGGCGAGACGGCTGTCAGTCGCTCACCCTCGCTGAACCACCAGAGCGACACGTGCCCCGCGCGGATGTTGCCGACGCTGTCGGTCAGACCAGCCGGCGGTACCCAGACCATCGTGCCCGCGGGGTGGATGATCGGCCAGTCGGAGTGTGCGACGACGCGATAGCCGTCGCGCTCGTGCACGACGAGGAGCAGGCCGTCCGGCGCCAACGCTCGCGTCGAATCCGGCGTGCGCCACGCGAACTCCCGCAGCACGTTGTACACGACGACGTAGGGAACCGACGTCCGCGCCGTCGAGGCGGCGAGCAGCTCGACGGTGTCGGGTTGGAGTGCCGCGCTCGTGCCGTGCGCCACCGCGGTGAGGCGCTCGCGATAGATCGCCTCCGCCTGCCGGCCGCTGTTCACGATCAGCGGCACGATCATCAGGATGGTGGTGAGCGCGACGAGCGCCGAGCAGGCGAGGATCAGCCGCGTGCGGAAGCGGAGCGTGGTGGGGGGCATCGACGACCGAGTCTAGCCGGCTCAAGCGGGCTCGAGTTCTCAGCCTTGTAACGGACTGGTATCGGCACGCCCGGCTGCCGCTCTCCCAAACCCTCCCGCACGGCGCCATACTCCGTCGTCCGGCATCTCCTCCGCCCAGAAACCACAGAGCATGATGCGCGCGCTTCGCCTTCGCTGGTCGCCTGCCGCCCCCGCCTCCGCCCTCGCCCTCGCCGGCTTCTTCGTCCTCTACCCCGCCCCGCCCGCGAGGCCGCGGGCAAAGCCGCCGGTCGACGCGCGCCTCTACTCCGCCCTCCGCTGGCGCAACATCGGCCCCTTCCGCGGCGGCCGCATCGCCGCCGTCACCGGCGCGATCGGCCAGCCCGGCGTGTTCTACGCCGGTCTCCCCGCGGGGGGTGTCTGGAAGACCACCAGTGCCGGAGAGACCTGGTACCCCGTCTTCGATTCC
Source organism: Gemmatimonadaceae bacterium (assembly GCA_036488775.1). GTDB lineage: Bacteria > Gemmatimonadota > Gemmatimonadetes > Gemmatimonadales > Gemmatimonadaceae > AG11. The sequence goes on from DASXHF010000228.1 coordinate 5,927, forward strand.
ATCAGGACCGTATCCTCGGTCGGCGCGGTCGAAGTCGCACCGTCGGATCCGAACGTCGTCTACGCCGGCACGGGTGATCTCGTCACCGGCGGCTCGATCAACGAAGGCGACGGGGTCTACAAGTCGGCCGACGCGGGACGGAGCTGGCGCCACCTCGGCCTCGAGGCGACGAAGCAGATCCCGTCCATCATCGTCGATCCGCACAACTCGGCGCTCGTCATGATCGCCGCGCAGGGGAACCTGCATCAGCGCAACGACTCGCGCGGCGTCTATCGCAGCAC
>DASXHF010000299.1:0-6299 GCA_036488775.1 Gemmatimonadaceae bacterium
GGTGAGCGGGTCGTTCGAGCGCTTCATCGCGATCCTGATCGAGCACTTCGCCGGCGCATTCCCGACCTGGCTCGCACCCGAGCAGGTGCGGGTACTGCCGATCAGCGAGGAGCAGGCGCCGGTCGCCGAACGCATCGTCGACCGGATGACGCGGGCCGGCATCCGCGCCCATCTCGACGCGCGCAGCGAGACGCTCAAGTACCGCGTCGCCGAAGGCGCGCGCATGAAGGTGCCGTACATGTGCGTCGTCGGGCGGCGCGAGGCGGAGGCGGATCAGGTCGCGGTGAACACGCGCGGGGCGGGGGAAGGACAGAAGCCGGCACCGGTCGCGGTGGACGAGTTCATCGCGCGAGTCCGGCGGGAGATCGACGAGCGCACGCTCGTCCTTGCGGCGGGACAGCAGTAACCGCCTGCAGCCAGGACGGAAGCTGCGGATCTGCCGTTCGTATGGACTGCCCTCCGCGCACCACACCAACCCCACGACTCCAAGGCCTCCGCCGTTGCAGTCCTCCGTGTTCTCTGTGTTCTCCGTGGTAAAATTGCTCTTCAGGAGCATTTGAACCACAGAGAACACGGAGGACACAGAGGAAAATCCCTTGTCTTGTTGTCGGGAGGCTGAATCGGCGCGTGGACGACGCCGGTGTGCGGTCATCGGTCGGCTCAGTGGTTTCCGTGCATTCAGTTGGTGCGTTGTCCAACGCCAATCCCTCCGATAGCTTCCAGCGATGGCCGACAAATCCCGCATTCCCGTCATCGTCGCTGCCGCGCGGACGCCAATCGGCAAGTTCCTCGGTTCGCTCGCGAGCGTCACCGCACCCGAGCTGGGGGCTGCCGCCATCCGCGAGGCGATCGAGCGGTCCGGCGTGCCGGCGAACGAGGTCCAGGAAGTCATCATGGGCCAGGTTCTCCAGGGCGGCACGGGCCAGGCGCCGGCACGACAGGCGATGCTCAAGGCCGGCGTCCCGACGTCCGTCAGTGCCGTCACGATCAACAAGGTGTGCGGCTCGGGACTGAAGGCCGTCATGCTCGCCGCGCAATCAATCAAAGCGGGCGACGCGCAGGTCATCGTCGCCGGCGGACAGGAGTCGATGTCGAACGCGCCGTACTACGTCTACGGCATGCGCAACGGCGTCAAGCTCGGCGACCAGCAGATGGTCGACGGCATGATCAAGGACGGACTCTGGTGTGCGTCGTGCAACGTCCACATGGGCGGACATGCCGAGCACACGGCGAAGAAGGCGAAGGTCGGCCGCGACGAGCAGGACACGTTCGCCGCCGAGTCGCATCGGAAGGCCGTGCGCGCGCAGAAGGCCGGGAAGTTCAAGGATGAGATCGTCCCCGTCACCGTGCCCGGCCGGAAGGGCGACACGATCGTCGACACCGACGAAGGTCCGCGCGAGGACACGACGGCCGACGTGCTCGCCAAGCTGCGGCCGGCGTTCGGCAAAGGCGCCGACGCGAGCGTGACGGCGGGCAACGCGAGCTCGCTCAACGACGGCGGTGCGGCGACGGTCGTGACGTCGCTGGCGTACGCCGAGGCGCACGGCCTCGAGGTGTTGGGCCGCATCAACGCCTACGCGACCGGCGCGGTGGATCCGCAGGAGCTGTTCTTCGCGCCAATCACCGCCGTGAACAACCTGATGAAGAAGGAAGGCACGTCGATCGGCGACTACGGGCTCATCGAGGCGAACGAAGCGTTCGCGTCGCAGGCGCTGGCCGACGGCGCGGGCCTTCACTGGGATTGGGATCGCGTCAACGTGAATGGCGGCGCGATTGCGCTCGGCCATCCGATCGGCGCCAGTGGTGCGCGCGTGCTCACCACGCTGCTGTATGCCATGCGGGACCGCGGCGTCGCCACCGGTCTCGCGACTCTTTGCCTCGGCGGCGGCGACGCCGTCGCGCTCTCCGTCACCCGAGACAATCGATCATGACCACCTTCACGCTCGTCGCCCGGTCGCCGCGCACCCGCGTTCTCGGCATTCTCGTCGCCGCCGGCGCGCTCGCGCTCGCGTCGCAGTTCGCGCTGCCGTTGCCGGGTACCCCAGTGCCGCTCACGCTGCAGCCGTTCGTCGTCGTGCTCAGCGGACTGCTGCTCGGCCCCGTCGATGCCGCCGCGGCGATGATCGTCTACATCGTGGCCGGTCTCGTTGGGCTCCCGGTGTTCGCGCCGATGGGTGCGCCCGGCCTCGCGCGGCTGCTCGGCCCGACGGGCGGTTACATCCTCGCCTATCCCGTCGCAGCCGCGGTGGCCGGCCGGTTCGGTGCCGGTCAACCGAGCTTTGCGACGCGAACGCTTGCCGCCATGGCGGGCATCCTCGTGCTGTACCTCGGTGGACTCACGCAGCTCTCGGTGTTGAGCGGCAGCGTCGCGTGGGCCGCGGTCGCCGGCGTGCTTCCATTCGTGGCCGCCGATGCGGTCAAGGCGCTCGTGGCGGCCGCGTTGACCGCACAGCGGCGGCGCACCTCCACGGTCTGACCCACGCCGTGATGTCCGACGCCGTCGTCCCGCGCTCCGTCGCCGGGACGGTCGGCCGCGTGTTCGCGTTCGTCCTTCTGTTCGTCGTGCTTGCCCTCGCGGCGGCGCCGCTGCTCGGGCCGCCGCTGGTGTGGCTCGCCGCTCGCACGGACCCGCGTCTGCGCACAGATGCGCTGCCCACCATGTTCGCCGCCATCGCCGCGACGGTGATCATGGTACGATCGGTCGACCGGCGCCGTTGGGCGGACGTCGGCCTCGCGCGCGATGCGATTGCCGCGCGCCGCGTCGGCGCCGGCCTGTTGGTGGGCGCGGCGGCAATCGCGCTCGCCTGCGCGGCGCTCCTCGGTATCGGCTGGCTGCGCATCGCGCCCGCCACACCGGGCTCGTCGCTGGCCGCGGCGGCGCGGGTCTCCTTCTTCCTGATTCCCGCCGCCCTCTCCGAAGAGCTGTTGTGCCGCGGTTATCTTCTCACGGTCGTGCGCGAGCGGCTCGGCACGCCGGGCGCGGTCGTTACGACGAGCGTGGTGTTCGGGTTGCTGCACGTCTTCAACGATGGCGCAACGGTCGAGTCGGTGACGCTCGTCGCGCTGGCGGGTGTCTTTCTCGCCTCCGTGCGAGTGGCGTACGACAGTCTGTACGCGGCCTGGGCAGCGCACACGGCGTGGAACTGGGTGATGGCCGTGCCGCTGCACGCGGCGGTGAGCGGGTGGTGGTTGGAGACGCCGGACTACCGCACGGTGAGCGCGGGGCCGGCCTGGATCACCGGCGGGGCCTGGGGCCCCGAGGGTGGCATCGCGGCGGGATTGGGAATGGCGGCTGGCTTGGCGTACCTGTATGCGCGGCGACGCCGCGAGGAGTCATAGAACGATGGCCGACCGCATCGCCGTCATCGGCGCGGGGCAGATGGGCAACGGGATCGCGCACGTGTTCGCGCAATCCGGGTTCGACGTCGTGATGATCGACGTCGCGCAGAGCGCGCTGGACAAGGGCCGCGACACCATCGCGAAGAATCTCGACCGGCAGATCAAGAAGGGCACGCTCGCCGAGCGCGACAAGGACGAGATTCTCGGCCGACTGACGACGAACGCGTCGCTCGACGCGGTGAAAGGCGCGCAGCTCGTCGTCGAGGCGGCCACGGAAAACCGGGATCTCAAGTTCCGCATCTTCGGCGATCTCGACCGGCTGGCCGACGCCGGCGCGGTGCTCGCGTCGAACACGAGCTCCATCTCCATCACCGAGATCGCCGCGCACACCAAGCGGCCGGATCACGTGATCGGGATGCACTTCATGAACCCCGTCCCGGTGATGCAGCTCGTCGAGATCATCCGCGGTCTCCAGACGAGTGACGAGACGACGCGCCGCGTCGTGACGTGGAGTCGTGCAGTGGGGAAGACGCCGGTGGAGGTGAACGACTATCCGGGCTTCGTCGCCAATCGAATCCTCATGCCGATGATCAACGAGGCCGTGTACTGCGTGATGGAAGGTGTCGGCGCGCCCGAGGCGATCGACACGGTGATGAAGCTGGGAATGAACCATCCCATGGGACCGTTGGCGCTCGCGGATCTGATCGGTCTCGATACCTGCGTCGCGATCCTCGAGGTGCTGCACGATGGGCTGGGCGATCCGAAGTACCGGCCGTGTCCCTTGCTGCGAAAGTACGTCGCGGCGGGATGGCTCGGACGAAAGTCGGGACGTGGGTTTTATACTTATTGACTTGAAGAACGGAATGCAGCGAACGGGCGGAAACGGGTTCCGTGCATTCCGTTCTTGACTGACCACCGATCACCAGATGTCGATCCTCCCACTCACAGACCAACAGCGCGAAGTCCAACAGCTCGCCCGCGACTTTGCCGCGGCCGAGATCGCGCCGTTCGCCGAGCGGTGGGATCGCGACGCCTGCTTTCCGATCGCCGTCGCGCGGAAGATGGGAGAGCTCGGCTTCCTCGGGATGCTGCTGCCCGAGGAATACGACGGGCTCGCGCTCGACACGAGGTCGTACCTGCTCGCCCTGGAAGAGATCGCGGCCGCCGATGCGTCGACGGCCGTCTTGATGAGCGTGCACAACTCGCTGCCGACGCAGATGATCCTGCACTTCGGCAGCGCCGAGCAGAAGGAGCGCTACCTCCGGCCGATGGCGCGCGGCGAGATGATCGGCGCCTTTGCGCTGAGCGAGCCGGAGGCGGGCTCCGACGCGTCGGCCGTGCGCTGCCAGGCCGTGCGCGCCGCCGATGGCTCGGGATGGTCGTTGACTGGCACCAAGAGTTGGGTGACGTCCGGCACCTTCGCCGACGCGATCATCGTGATGGCCCGCACCGACACACCCGACGCAAGACGCGGCAGCAAAGGCATCTCCGCGTTCATCATCACGCCGGATCTCCCGGGATTTCGCGTCGGCAAGAAGGAAGACAAGATGGGGCTGCGCGCGTCGCCGACGGTGCAGCTGAACTTCGACGGCATGCACGTGCCCGACGCGAACCTGCTCGGCGAGGAGGGGCAGGGCTTCGTGTACGCCATGCGCTCGCTCGACAACGGGCGCCTGGGCATCGCCGCGCAGGCGCTCGGCATCGCACGCGCGTCGCTCGACGCGTCGCTCGACTACGCCGCCGAGCGACAGCAGTTCGGCCAGCCGATCAAGGACTTCCAGGCGATCCAATTCAAGCTCGCCGACATGGCGTCCCGCATCGCGTCGGCGCGCGCGCTGCTCCACCTCACGGCAGCGGCGAAGGACCGTGGCGAGTCCACGACGTTGTACGGCTCGATGAGCAAGCTGCTCGCGAGCGAAACGGCGATGTGGGCGGCGACACAGGCCGTGCAGATCTTCGGCGGGTACGGCTACGTGAAGGACTATCCCGTCGAGCGGTATTTCCGCGATGCGAAGATCACCGAGATCTACGAAGGCACGTCGGAGATCCAACGCATCGTCATCGCGCGCGAGCTCTACGCCGAGCGCGCCAACTAGGTTCTCCCACGCCAATCCAATGAAGCTCTTCGACACGATTGCCGGCATGGGTCACGAGCAGCTCGTGATCTGCAACGACTCCGCGGCAGGCTATCGCGGCATCATCGCCATCCACAGCACGACGCTCGGGCCGGCCCTCGGCGGCACGCGCTTCTGGCAATACGCGACCGACGACGACGCGATCATCGACGCGCTCCGGCTCGCGCGCGGCATGACGTACAAGAACGCCGTCGCCGGCCTGAACCTCGGCGGCGGCAAGTCGGTGATCATCGGCAACAACAAGACGCACGACCGCGAGATGATCTTCCGCGCGCACGGCCGGTTCGTCGAATCGCTCGGCGGCCGGTACATCACCGCCGAAGACGTCGGCACCAGCACGGCCGATATGGACTACGTGCACATGGAGACCGACTACGTGAGCGGCCTCGCCGGCCGATCGGGCGACCCCAGCCCGGTGACGGCGCACGGGGTGTTCCGCGCGATCCAGGCCTCGGCGAAGGAGCGCTGGGGATCGGACGACCTGTCGACGAAGACGGTGTCGATCCAGGGATGCGGCCACGTGGGCTACTATCTCGCCAAGGAGTTGCACGAGGCGGGGGCGAAGCTGGTCGTCACCGACATCGATGCCGACCGGGTGAAGCAGGTGGTGTCGGAGTTCGGCGCGCGGGCGGTCGGACCGGATGAGATCTACGGCGTGCAGGCCGACATCTTCGCACCGTGCGCGCTGGGCGGGATCATCAACGACAAGACGATTCCGCAGCTCAAGGTGGAGATCGTCTGCGGCGCGGCGAACAATGTGCTGCTGGAGGAGCGTCACGGCGTGGAGCTCGACAAGCGCGGGATCCTCTACGCGCCGGACTACGT
>DASXHF010000306.1:0-35050 GCA_036488775.1 Gemmatimonadaceae bacterium
GAGCCGCAGCCGCTGTCGCTCCCGTCGCGGGAGCTGGAGAAGCTCCTCTCCACGATCGCCGCGGGCAGCACCGTCGTCGAGCTCGCGCTCGCCGGCGGCACGACGCGCACGCTCATTCGCGAGATCCAGCGTCATCCGTTCAAGAAGCAGATCCTGCACGTCGACTTTCAGGAGCTCGTCGCCGGCGAGAAGGTCACCGTCGAAGTGCCGCTCGTGTTCGTCGGCATTCCGGAAGGTGTCCGCCTGAGCGGTGCGCTGCTCGAGCAGATCCTGCACAGCATCGAAGTCCTCGTCGATCCGTCGAACATGCCCAACCACCTCGACGTCGACGTCACCAACCTCGCGATGGGACACTCGCTCCACGTCCGCGACATCCCGCTCCCTCCCGGGCTGGAAGTGCTCACCGACGAGGACGCGACGATCTGCGCGGTGATCGCGCCGCGTGCCGTGCTCGAGGAAGAGGCGGCGCCCGCCGAGGGCGAGGCCGCGGCCCCGGCCGAGCCGGAGCTCATCCGGAAGCCGAAGGACGAGGACGAGGAAGCGAAGTAATCTTCACGTCGCTCACCTCCCTTCTGCGACGGCTCCGCCCATCCGGGGCGGAGCCGTCGTCGTTCCACGCCGACGAAGGTGCGACCACGCCGATGAAGGTGATCTTGGGGCTGGGCAATCCGGGGAAGGAGTACGAGCACACCCGCCACAACGTCGGCTGGTGGCTGCTCGATCACCTCGCGGAGCAGTGGGGCTTCGAGGGATGGAAGAAGGACGGTCAGGCGAAAGTCGTTCAGGGCCACCTGCCGGGCGTGAAGGAGCCGGTGCGACTCGTCAAGCCGCAGACGTACATGAATCTCTCCGGCGCGGTGCTCGTGCAGTACATCCGCCGTCCATTCTGGTCCGCCGCCAACGATCTCCTGGTGTTGGTCGACGAAGTGGCAATCCCTGCCGGCAGCTGGCGCATTCGCGGTGAAGGGGGAACGTCAGGCCACAACGGACTGAAGTCGGTCCAGCAGGCAGTCGGCGGCCAACAGTATCCTCGCTTGCGCATCGGCATCGGCGACCCCGCCCGTCCCGCCGGCGGCCCGCTGCACGACTACGTACTCGGCGCGGTCGGCAAGCGCGAGGGAGATATGATGCGCGCGCTGTATCCGGTGATGACCGAAGCAGTCGAGGCGTGGGTGCGCAGCGGGATCAAGGGCGCGCTCGACGTGCAGTCGCGCGCCGGCCCGACTAAGCTCTAGCCGCTGTAGCCGCGCGCTTCACGTTGGTTCGTGTGTATTCGGCCGTCCGGTGCGCTGCGTCCGCGTGCGTTGGTCGGTCGCGCTACAGCCCTCGATTAGATTCCCACGCGATCGCCCACCCCAACTCGCGCGCATGCTCAGACTCGGCATCGTCGGTCTTCCCAACGTCGGCAAGTCCACCCTCTTCAATGCGCTGACCTCGGCCGGCGTTCTCGCGGCGAACTATCCGTTCGCGACGAAGGATCCCAACGTCGGTCGCGTGAGCGTGCCCGACGACCGGCTCGAGACGCTGGCGCGCGTCGTGAATCCGCAGCGCACGGTGCCCGCGGCGGTGGAGTTCGTCGACATCGCCGGACTCGTGGCCGGCGCATCGAAAGGCGAGGGACTCGGCAATCAGTTTCTCGCCAACATCCGCGAGACCGACGCGATCGTGCACGTCGTCCGCTGCTTCGATGACGACGACATCCTTCACGTCATGGGGTCCGTCGATCCCGTGCGCGATCGCGAAGTGATCGAGTTCGAGCTCGCCCTCGCCGACCTGGCGACCGTCGAGAAGCGCCTCGACCGGGTGAAGCGCGCGGCCCGGACCGGCGACAAGGAGGCAGTCGCCGAGCTGCCCGTGATCGAGAAGGCACACGCCTTCCTGACGGAAGGACGTGGTCTGTGGGAGGCCAAGCTCACCCTCGATGAGCTCGCGCTCCTCAAGCCCCTCTCGCTGCTGACTGCGAAGCCGATTCTGTACGCGGCGAACGTCACCGACGCGGAGCTGTCGGGCACCGAGGGGCATCACGTCACCGCGCTGCGTGCGGCGGTCGCGTCGAGCGGGGAAAACGCGGAGGTCGTGCCGTTCTCGGCCAAGATCGAAAGCGAGCTCGCGGAGCTGCCGCCGGAGGATCGTCAGGATTTTCTCGCGTCGCTCGGCCTCGAGTCGGCCGGCCTCGATCGATTGATCAAGGCGGGCTACCACCTGCTCGGCCTCCAGACCTACTTCACCGCCGGCGAACAGGAAGTCCGCGCGTGGACCATTCATCGCGGGGACACCGCACCGCAGGCGGCGGGCGTCATTCACACCGATTTCGAGCGCGGGTTCATCAAGGCCGAGACGGCAGGCTACGACGACTTCGTGCGGAACGGCGGGTGGAAAGGGGTGAAGGACAAAGGATTGATGCGACAGGAGGGAAAGGAGTACGTGGTGCGGGACGGCGACGTGCTGTTGTTCCGGTTCAACGTCTGATCGGTGATCCAACCCGGCGAACTTCGCCGTTCTCCCCCTGGAGACGCGCGCAAGCACCGGATCCGGGCGCCGGCGCTCTGCACACCGCCAGGTCATCGTGTATCAGACTGAAGCGGCCCGCATCCTCGCGGATACGGGCCGCTCCACGCATGCCCGACTCGACTACGCTGCGTTGGTCGTGTTCCGCCGCCGCCGCGCCGCGCCCCACAGGCCGAGCAATCCGGTGGCGACGAGCGACATCGTCGCCGGCTCAGGGGTGGCCGTGACCGGAGGGGTCACGACCGGCGTGCCCCCGGCGCCGGTAGCGAAATCGAACCCCAGAGCTGACTGGTAATTCTGATCGGCGACGTTGAACACGCCAAACTCGAGCTGATAGTTGCCGGCGGTCGGGACGAGATAGTCGGCCCCGATCCAGCCGGTATACCCGCAACCGACGTCGAAGCATGTGCCCGAGCTGGATCCGAGCGGCGCGAAGTCCGGTGCGCCAGCGATGATCGGCGTGGTTGACGGCGTCAGCGTCACCCCTGGCGCGATGATCGGCAGCGCAAAGCCTGGCACCGTATTGCCACTCGGCGTCGTTTGCGCCGTGAACAGAACCACCGGTGACCCACCGCCCAGCAGCTCCACGAAGGCGTAATCCGGGAAGGTGCTCGACCCGTCCGACGTGAGGTAGTTGAAGCGGAAGGACAGCGGCTGGCCCACGGTGGCGGTGAACACGTCCGAGAGGAGCGTCGATCCGTTCGTGGAGTTGGTGACGCCGAGCGGATTGCCGAGGAAAGTCGAGGTCGCCGTGGACACCCACCCGAACTGCGACCCTCCACCCGGAGCGAGCGTGACGACGCCGTTCGCCGGTGAGACGCCGCACGTCCCGGTGCAGACGTATCCCACCGGTACCCCTCCATTGAACACCTGCGCGCTCAACAGAGCGGGGAACACGACCAGCGTCATGACGCGCCATACAGCTTTGGGGAAAGCATGCATTCGTCCCTCCTCGATCCCACGAGATCGCTACAAGCGTTCGGACGACTCCAACGACATTCGGGCGCTGTGGACGGTCGTCCGTCGAGCCGTCGATCGGCTGCATATCTCGTGACACAGATCACATTTTTCTCATGAGAAACGAGGCACTTCGGATGAGACCGCGTCGTGTCGCTCGTCCGAGCGTGGGCCGAAGCTGCGCCGCAACCGCCATCTACCGTCTCATCGCTTCCTCGATCGCCGGGAGGGCGAGCCTCGCCATGATGCGGTAGCCCGCTTCCGTCGGGTGCACCCGATCCCTCGCGAGGTCAGCCGTCTTTTTTGTGATCCACGACCGGGTGGCGATCCCATCCGTTGCCTTGCTGCGCCTGCTTCCGTCTGTGTAGAAACGGACCGCCGAGGCCGCTAGGCACCGCGTTCCGGATCGCCGTGCCGCGAAGGCCGTACGGTGAGCCTGACCCTCACTCCTTCCTTGGTCTGCTGATGCCACGCCCGGTGCGTTCGTCCGCGCGATCCGCGCTGCTCGCTGCCGCACTCCTGACGACGCCCATTCTCGCGCCGGCGCAGAGCCGGGGCGCGGCTGGACCGCGCGTCGACTCGATCGTGGTGACCGAATCCATCCGTATTCGGACGGGGCCCGCGCCGCAGAGCCTCTCGATCGACGAGATCCCTTCGGGGAGCGTGTTCGCCGTCGCGCCGGAGGAATATCAGTTCAGGGATTGGATCGGGGTGATGTTGGACGGACGGGTGGCGTACCTGCCGCGCTTTGCCGTCGCGCTCAAGCCGCAGCGCATGGCCGCAGCTCGGGCCCCAGAGCCGGTCATGGCCAGCCGGCTTGCTGCAGCACCACCGACAGCGGCGCCCGCGCCCAGCTGGGTCACGGTAGCCACCCGAGCGGTTGGCGTGGCGCCGGCATCCGCGGCTGCCCCGACATCGGCTGCGCCGGCTCCTGCACCCGCAGTGGCGCCGGCACTCACACCGTCGGCCGCCGTTCCGGTAAGCGCCGCGGTGAAGGCCCAACCATCGGTGATGCAGGCCGGCGCACCGACACCGTCGGCCCCGACGCCGACACCGGCAGCTCCGCCCCGCGCGCCAGAAACGACGCCGAGTCGCACTCCGGACCACCCGGCGCCGGCGCCTGCGTCAGCGGCGACTTCCGATAGCGCTCCGGCAAAGACGGCCGACCAGACGACGGCCGCAGCACCACCCAAACCGCCGGCATTTCCCGGGGTCGATGTGACGGTCGGTCTCCTCGCCTCCGTCGTGCCCGTTCGGGCCGCCGGAATCCCGACAGCGGCACACGTCGACGGCCTTTCCTTCCTCGGTGCACAGTATCGCGGCTGGGGCGCGTACGTCGCCCCGTCCTTCGGCAGCGGAGGACAGTATCAATCGACGACGCTGAGCGGAGGACTGTCGCGCGACCTCCTCTGGGCGCGCGAGCTCAAGGTCACGGCGCTCGTCGGCTACGCGAAGTACACCGAGACGTCGACCGCCGCGACGATCACGGCGCAAGGTCCGTCGTTCGGCGGATTGGCGTCGATCCCGTTCTTCGGCCCGGTGCGTCTGGCGTGTCGCGGCGAGTACATCAAGGCGGCCGCGCAGGCGGCGGTGTCCCGCTACAGCGTGGGTCTGATCTTCTGAGCTCGCTGCTAGCTTCCCCCTGACCCGCGCGTCCCGCCCCGTCTACGTTTGATCGGGAGCACTCGAGCAAACGGAGAGACGATGCCGCAAACGTCGCACGAACCGCGCGCTGCCGAGCTGCCGCGTGTCAGGCTCGATACGCGGATGCCGCCGGCGCCGGCGCCCGGCCGTGCGGTGATCAAGGTCGGCCCTCCCGCACACGGTCGTCTTCCGCGACCACACGCCGCTGCATACGTCACGGTGGCGGTGATCGCCTGCACCTGCGTCTTCGGTTGGCAGCGATTGTCGAGGCGGAGCCACCGTCGGCCCTGAAAATAGCGACGCCCTGCACCGTCGCCCATTGGCAACCGATGCAGGGCGTCGAGCGGGCGTCGGACGTTAGATCCGTCCCGTCCAGTACCGCTGTGCCTTCGTGTACACCTGCGCGCCGACCATGCGCCCGATCGCACGACCCAGCAGATCGCCGGGTACGAAGTGGATCCCGCCGTACCGGCGCGACATTCCCGCCTCGTCGGCTGCCTGGCTGAACGTGCTCCACGACAGCGTGACGTCCGTCGCCGGCACCAGACCCGGCTCCACTCGGCTGCTGAACGCGGGGATCGTGACGCTCGCCCCGAAGCCGTCGCTCCCCGTATAGCGGCGAAGTACCTCGGCCGCCGCCCCGCTGAACGAGCTGTGGCCGGAGAAGTATTCCGGGAATGGCGGCGTCACCACGTTCGACGGCTGATACGGCTGCCAGTCCTCCGCTCTCATCCAGATGACGCCTTTGCCAGGCCCGCCCCACGCCTGCACCATCTGGCCGGCCTTGTAGTAGTGCACGGCGCTGATCGGGCGGATGGAGTCGAAGAAGCGCTTGGAGTCCCATGCGGCGATGCCGGCATCCATCACCGCATTGCCGAGTGCGAAGAACATCTTCGCGTCGTCGCCGATCGTGTGGTGATCACGGTTCGAGACCCACGCCGCCATCAGGCACCAGTGGCCGGGCGGCAGCTCGGAGTTCGGCCCGTCGGCCCAGTACTCGGCGATCACCTTCTGGCGGTCGTCGAGCCCGCGGCTGTACGCGAGAATCCGGTCCACCTCGGTCGCTATGCCGTCGAACGGATAGAACCGCTGCAGCACCTGTGGCCGAAACTCATCGGGCGACGTCATCGCGAAGGAGGTCACGCGGCCCCACTGCGGCGCGGTAAAGGTCTGCACCACGAACTGGCCCGGGGCGACCTGGACCCGGAGCGGCTGCCACCGGGTCGGGTCGTTGATCTGGTCCGGGGTGTTGACCGGGACGTAGCCGGTGTAGTCGCTGTAGGCGCCGGGATGGAGGTCGCCAAGCTGGTTGGAGCCGTCGGTGTGCCGGAATTGGAGCAACGCCTGCGCGGCGCGGTTGCCGATTCCAGTCGGCGTGGTGGCGTCGAGCGACTGGTCGTTCGGGTCGTAGCCGTACTCCGCCATCAGGGCGTTGAACTCGGACACCTTGGTGGGGAAGAGATCGGCAAGCGTGCGGTACGCGGCATAGCTGACCGCACGCTGCATGTTCGCGTCGGTCCGCTCCTTGGCCGGCCGTCTCAGCGTCCCGCCCAGCCGGGTGCCGACGGCTTTCGCGTCGTACGCCGCCCAGGCGTCGTAGATCGCCGTGTGCACCATGCCGAGCGCGCGGGCGACCATCGGTGGACCAAGCTTGCTGGTGCGGATCGCCTGGAGGCAGGCGCCGCTCCACCGGACGACGACCGTCTGCGCGGGTGGAGGGGGCAGCGTGATGAGCTGTCGCGGCGAGCTGTCGGCGGCGAGCGTGGGGGGCGAGGTCGGCTCGCTGTGACACGCGGCGAGCGCACCGAGCGCCGCCACGAGTAGTGCGCGGCGCATTCCGGGAGCGGGAAGCGTCTGGAGCGTCATTTGGACGAAGGCGAATGGTTTTGGTGCTGCGTTCGTCCTGGACCTCAGCATACTAGAGTCCAGCAAGACGGATCCCCGCAGGCCTGCCAACGCGCGCTCCGGGCGGTGATGAGAGGGGCGTCGCGGCGACCTGCGTCACTGGTGTAGCGCAGACGCCACATGTCGTGGCGAGCCGCGACGCCGTCACGAATTTCCGCGAGTGACCGTGTGGGTCGGCCGCGCGGACGTGGCGCCGCCGGTGACGGCAACCAAGGACTGCGAATTCGGTCATCTTCCCCCGACGCCGTCAAATTTCTGATCAGCGCAGATCACGCGGTGATGAAATCGTGACCCGCACGGCCTCTTCGGCGTCCCGTAGCAGTCACACTTTCACCGTTCGACGCTGGGAGATGGCTCATTATGAAACACCAGCTTCTCGAGGCCCTCGTGACGGCCGGGGTTGCTCGATCCAATCGTGTTGCTAGCGAACTGATGAAGAGGACTGCCCTTTGACCGCGGCGCGCCGGTTGACGATGTGCCCATGCCCACGATGCGCGCACCGAGACGAGGCGCCGAGCGATGTCACGACGGCGAGCTCGGCGAGCCAGGTGTCCGACCGGGTGCGTGCACTCGCGTTGGACATCCTGCACCGCCTGCGTCCGGTGTGCGCCCACATGCCCGACGAGGAGCTGCTCGCGCTGGCGACCGAGGTCGCCAGCGTCGAGCTGAAGTATTTCGAGCGCACCACGGTGCCTCGGGCACCCCGCCGCCGCGCCGCGCAAGGTTAGCCGCGCGCCCCCAGGGACTTCACTAACTCCCTGGCCTGGTGTAGCTTCCGTCGCAACCTACAACCGGCCGACGGCGACGTACGTCGTCGGTCCTTCATCCCCTCCTCCCGCTTCGGCAACCAGCGGGGGGCGGTACTACGTCCACAGGGAGGATTGCCAGGACATGCCACGTCCATACGAGGCGGTCTACGTCTTCGATTCCACGCTCGAGGACTCCGCCGTCAACGAGAAGCTCGACCGCTTCCACCAGCTCCTCGGCACGACCGGCGAGCTGAAGATCGACCATTGGGGACGCCGCCAGCTTGCGTACCCGATCGGTCCGCGCGAGAACGGCTACTACGTCGTCGCGCGCTTCGACGCCGATACGGCGGGGATTCCCGAGTACGAGCGCGCGCTCAAGCTCGACGAGAGCCTCATCCGCCACCTGATCACCATCCACGAGCACGAAGTCGGCGCCCCGCCGATGAGCGAGGAAGAGTTGGCGCTCGCGAAGAAGCGTGGCGAGGACGACGACGAGGACGAGGAATAGCCCATGATGCGCCGCCCTTCGAAGGCCTGCCCCTTCTGCGAGACTCGTGTCCGGTTCGTCGACTACAAGGACGAGCGGACGCTCGGTCGTTTCATCACGGACCATGGAAAGATTCTGCCCAGCCGCCTGAGCGGCGTGTGCGCGCGGCATCAGCGTCAGCTGAGCACCGCGATCAAGCGCGCGCGCTACCTGGCCCTGCTCCCCTACACGCGAGGCCTGCAGGGCTGACGATGGCTGCCGCCGTGTCCCCGGCGCCGACCGAGCGAGGGTGGGGGAAGCTCCTCCTCGCGCTGGCGGCGTTCCTGTTCCTGCCACATCTCCCGCCGCTGCGCGCGCTGCTGCCGGTGGAGGACACGCTGCTGCTCCTCCTTCCGGCGTTGGCGGCGTGCAGTCTGGTGGGATGGTGGGCCGGGGGACGGTTGCTGCTCGCGGTGATCTGCGTCGCCCTCGCCGTGCAGGTGCTGGCCATGGCTGCGCTGCCCGGCTCCTTCTTCAATCTGGTTCGAGGATGGAGTCTGCTCGTCGCCGGTGGCTTCGGGCTGGTGTGCCTGTTCGGCACGCGCCGTCCGTTCTTCCCTCGCGCGCTGGCCGCCCTGGCGCTCGCGCTCGCGGTGGTGCTCGTGATGGGCACGCACGGTCCGCTCACGGAGGGACGCGCGCGGCAGGCGGTGCAGATGGAATTCGGTCGCCGCAACACGGAGGCGATGACGGCGTTCCGCAGCTTCACGGCCGAACATCCGGAGATGTTGACCAGGGTGCCGGAGGTTGGCCCGATGCTCGGCGAGTTCGAGCAGCGGCTCGCGGCGACGTCGAAGACGGGCGCCGGTCTCTTCCCATCGCTGCTCTTGCTCGAGTCGCTCATTGCGCTCGCGCTGGCGTGGACGACGTACCATCGGCTCGCGCGGACCCGCCTCGGCGCGCCGCTCGGTCCGCTCAAGGATTTTCGCTTCAACGACCAGCTCGTGTGGGGGCTGATCGCCGGACTGGCCATCGTGTTCGTCCCGGCGTTCGACTTCATCAACGGCGCCGGTCGCAACCTGCTCGTCTTCTTCGGCGCGCTCTATGCCATCCGCGGCTTCGGTGTCCTCTCCTGGTTCCTGTCGCCCGGTGCGCTCGCGGCGACGTTGACCGTGGGATTCGCCATGCTCTGGTGGCCGGTGCTGAATCTCGTTGCCCTGTCCGGATTCATGCTGCTCGCCCTGGCCGCGTTCGGCCTCGGGCTGGGCGACACCTGGGCCGACTGGCGCCGCCGAGCGCGCTCTACCACGTAATCTGAGACTTCACTCATGGAAATCATCCTTCGGCAGTCGGTCGAGAACCTCGGACATCCCGGCGACGTGGTGACCGTCAAGAACGGATACGCCCGCAACTTCCTCCTGCCCCGCGGTCTCGCGTACGAGGCGACCCCGGGCAATCTCAAGCGCATCGCAGCCGAGAAGTCGCGGCTCGAAGCGGCGGAGAACGAGCGGCGCGGCGGCGCCCAGCAGCTCGCCACGCGACTCGAAGAGGTCCAGCTCACCTTCTCGGCGCGCGTTGGCGAGGAAGGCAAGCTGTTCGGGTCGGTGACGTCGTCCGACATCGCGGAACAGTTGGCCGCTCAGGGGTTCAACATCGAGCGCCGTCTGATCGACCTTCATGAGCCGATCAAAGCGCTCGGCGTCTACCGCGTGCCGGTCAGACTCCATGCGGACGTCAAGCCCGAGATCCGGGTCTGGGTCATCAAGCAATAACCGGATACCACATGGCCGCTGCCACTTCACTCCCGACGCCCAACTCCGCCGAGCTCGCGCAGCGCGCCGCGGCCATTCTGCTCGAGCACAAGGCCAATGACGTCGTGCTTCTGAGCCTGAAAGGCGTGTCGGACATGACGGACTACTTCCTGATCGCCAGCGGGACGTCCGACACGCACGTGCGCTCGCTCGGCAACTCGGTGCTCGAGGACATGAAGAAGGAGTCCGGCCAATCGGCGCACCACGTCGAGGGGTTGCCGCAGGGTCGCTGGGTGCTCCTCGACTATGTCGACTTCGTGGTGCACGTGTTCCATCCCACACTGCGCAACTTCTACCAGATCGAGCGGCTCTGGTCCGACGCCGAGGTCATTCCGATCGCCGCCGGCGTCGCGCACTGAGCGCGGCTCCCGCTCCGCCTCGCCCTCCGCTCGCCTACTCTCCCCGACAGCGGGAGGATAAGTTCCTGTTCGTGCGATCGACGTTTCTCGCGCTGGTGCTCGTGCTGACGGCGTGTGGGTCCGCTGACCGGCGTGACGCCGCCACGCGCACCGCCCCTTCTTCCGCCACCGCCGCCGCGCGGGGACCCGACAACCTCGTGCTGCGCATGCCGCGCGCGGGTGGGACGGCCCGCGTGTATGCGTATCCCCGGCTCGACACGGTGGTCTGGAGCGCGCCCTCGGCGCCGGCACCGGCGCGCGTGCTCGGCTTCGACGAGGAGGCCGGCGGCATCGCGTTCGTCGACGCGCGCGGACAGCCGGCGCGCCTCGACTTTCGTCAGGGCGCCGCCAGCACCGTGTCGAAGGCGAAGCTCGCGTCGCTCGCGTCATCCGACGGCTCGGCGATCTATGCGATCGCGGCCGACGGCACGGTGCAGCGGTTCGCCGAGAGCGGCGTGTGGAAGTGGAAGCCTCCCGTTCCGGCGCGCGCGGTGTTTCCGCAGCCCGACGGCTCGCTGCTCGTGCTCGGCGAGCGCAAGAACGCCTCGGTGATCTGGCGTCTCCGGCCGCCCAACGCCGACGTCGTGGATTCGGTCGTGCTGACGCAGGTCGACCGTACGCTGCGCACGCAGGTCGGCGACCGGCTCTACCTGAGCGCGGGCAAGGAGCTCACCGGCATCCGCACCCGCACGATGCAGCCGACGCCGAGCATCTCGTTCGACGCACCGATCGAGCTGCTCGACGCCACGCCGAGCGGCGACCGGGTGTTCATCGTCACGCACGGCGCGAAGGCGATCGACGTCCTCGATCGCTATCGCGAGAAGGTGAGCGGCACGATCGAGTTGGGACGGCCGATCGCCGATCTGCGGATGGATCCACTCGGGCGGTACCTGCTCGTTCGGCCGGAGAAGAGCGACTCGGCGATCGTCGTCGCGCTGGGCACGAGCCACGTCGTCGGTGCGGTGCCGACCGCGTGGCGCGCCGACCTTCCCTTCGTCGCGCCCGACGGCGGCATCGCGCTCGCGCAGGGGAACGACGTGATCATCGTGGACGGCGAGACGCTCCGGCCGACCGTGCGCGCGCGCGGCGCGGCGTCCGACTTCTGGTATCCGTTCCGCTGGAGCGGCTTCCGCCCGCGTGCCGCCGCGCTCGATCAGCCAGTGCAGTTCGCGCAGGTCGCGACTGATTCGTCGCACGCCGCCGATTCGGCGGCGGTGAAGACGGACAGCGGCGCCGCGCAGCTCGCGCCGCCGCGGGACACCGCCGCGCGCCGGCCGGCGGGGTGGATCGTCTCGTTCGCCGCGTTGCTGGTGCCCGAGCGAGCGCAGGAGCTCGCGGCCAAGATCACCGTCGGCACCGAGCATCCGCGCGTCATCACGGCCATGCGCGACGGTTCGACGATCTACCGCGTCGTGCTCGGTCCGTACGCAACGCGCGAGGATGCCGATCGCATCGGTCGAGAGTCGAAGCAGACGTATTGGGTGTACGAGGGTACGCCGTGACGGAGGCCGTGGACTGGGTGGAGGAGGGCCGGCGCATCGGCGCGACCCTCGACGCCCATCACGTGGTGGTCGTCGTCGGCGGCGACGTGTCCGCCGTGGCGGAGGTGGCGCTCGGCATCGGGCGGTCGCAGTCGGGGCATCGCCGCGTCGCGGTGGGGGATCTGCTCGGAGACGCGCCGCCGCTGCAGGCGCTGGTCCCCGACCAGGACGCACATGGCCTCGTCGACAGCTTCCTTTACGGCGTATCGCTCAACCGCGTCGCCTATCCCGTGGGCAACGACGGCGAGCTGTTCGTGATGCCGAGCGGCACGAGCCCGATCGATTACGAGGAGCTGTTCGTTCATCCGCGGTGGCGCCGGCTCGCGGCAGGATTCCGCTCGGAGGGCGCACTGCTGGTGCTGGCGGCGCCATCCGACGCGCCGAACCTGATCGCGCTCATCGATGCGACGGACGGCGCGGTGCTCGTCGGCGACGACGTGCCCGAGGCGCTCACGATCGCGCAGTCGCTCGCCTGGGTGCGCCCGCGGCGCGGCGCGCTTCCGCCCGCGCAACGAGCGCCGAGCGGGTTGAGCACGGCCCCGAGCGGGCTGCCCGCGCCGCCGCGCGGGGCCGAGGCGCGTCGTCTCGCCGCGGGCGCGGCGGGTATCGTGCTCACGCTCTTCCTCGCGGCGACGGCGTACTGGTTTGCGCGGCGGCCCTTCGCCAGCGTTTCGAAGGAACGCCAAGGCGTGACGGCGACGTCGCCGAGCGGAACGCTGGCCACGGGCGGCGCGCTCGCCACGGACAGCGTCGCGCGCGCCGCGCAGGCCGTCCGCGACAGCATCGCACGGGACAGCGCGGCACAGGCGGCCAATCTCGCGGTCGCGTCGGACTCCTTCCCCGTCCTCGCGCCTGCCAACCCGGGTGACTCGGCGAGCGCGTCGGCGTACTCGGTCGTGCTCGAGAACACGAACGGCCTTGCCGGCGCGATCCTGGACCTCCGCGGCCGATATGCCACTGTGCCCGCTGGCACATATGGACGTGCGCTGCGCACGCGATATTTCCAGCTCGTATCGGGCGCGTACCCGGCTCGCACGGGCGCGGACTCGCTGCTCGCCCAGCTGCGGGCACAACGCGTGCTGGCGCCCGGCTTCGGGAGCGTGACGTCGCTCCCGTACGCTTTTCTCGTGCAGGCGAACGTTCCGGCGGCCGAGGTGCCGGCGCGCGTGAAGCGGCGCGCGGCGGGCAGCGGACAGCCGGTGTACGCGCTGCGCCAGCCCGACGGCACGGCGAATCTGTACTTCGGGGCGTTCGAGAGCCCACAGGAAGCGGCGCTTGCAGTGCCGGCCGTGCGGAAGGCGGGAATGACGCCGACCCTGGTCTATCGAATCGGGAGAGTGTTCTAGTGCGGTTGACCAAGCTCGAGCTCCACGGCTTCAAGTCGTTCGCCGACGAGACGGATCTCGTCTTCGAGTCCGGCGTCACGGCGATCGTCGGGCCGAATGGCTGTGGCAAGTCCAACGTCTCCGACGCCGTGCGGTGGGTGCTCGGCGAGCAGCGCGCGCGGTTGATGCGCGGCGCGAAGATGGACGAGGTGATCTTCCAGGGCTCGTCGGCCCGGCGGCCGGTGAACGTCGCCGAGGTGTCACTGCACTTCTCCAACGACGAAGGGCTGCTTCCGGTGCCGTTCAAGGAAGTCGTGATCACCCGCCGCCTCTCGCGATCGGGCGACAGCGACTACTTCCTGAACCGCGCGCCGTGCCGGCTGCGCGACATCTCGGACATGCTGCGCGGCACGGGACTCGGCGCGGGCACCGGCGTGGTGATCGAGAGCAAGATGATCGACGCCCTGTTGTCGGATCGTCCCGACGACCGCCGCGAGCTGTTCGAGGAGGCGGCCGGCGTGGGCCTCTACCGCGACCGCCGCCGGACGACCGAACGGCGACTCGAGGAGACGACGGGCGACCTGCAGCGGCTCGACGACCTGATCAACGAGGTGTCGAGCCAGGTGAGAAGTCTGGCCCGCCAGCGAAAGCGCGCGGAGCGATACACGGAGATCACGGCGCGGCGCTTCACCGTGGAGCTGTCGCTCGCCGCGCGCAGCATGCACGCGTGGCGCGACGAGCTGGCACGCCTGGAGGTGCGAGTGGCCGAGCTGCGCGAGCAGCTTCCCGCCGCCGAGGAGCAGAGCACCGGCGCCGAGGCGGCACGCGACACCGCACACGGCGCGCGCGCCGCGGCCGAGGCGCAGCGCAACGAGCTGTCGCGCCTGGTGAGCGCGCAGCGCGAGCAGGTACAGCGCATCCGCGGCGAGATGGCGGTCGCGCAGGAGCGCCAGCGCAACGCGACGGCGCGCCGGCAGCGCGCCGAAGCCGAAGCCACGGCCGGTGAGGAAACGGGCACGCGCATCGCGAGCGAGCGCGAGGCGGCAGCGGCGGAGCTCACGCAGGTTCAAGAGGCGCTCCGTCAAGCCGACGCCGAGCTGGCGACGCATCAGGGAGCGGAGAACGAGATCCGCCGGCTCGTCACCGAGGCGCGGCATCGGGTGGAGAGCGCCGAGCAGCAGCTGCGCGCACTCGAGGATCGCGCGCGGCGCATCGAGCACGACCGCGAGCGAACGACGCGCGAGCTGCAAGAGGTGCTGCAGCGGAGCGAGCTGCTCGCACAGGAGCGTGTGCAGCTCGACGACACCGTGCGTCTCGCCGAGCGTGAGCGCGGCGAATCCCGGAGCGAGCTGCAAGCGGCGCAGGAAGACGCGTCTCGCGCTGCGTCGGAGCTCGAGACCGCACGCACTACGGATCGTGAGACGCGCGAGCAGGAGTCCCTCGCCCGGGCGGAGCTCTTCCGCGCCGACGAGGCGCTCACCTCGCTGCGCGGCAAGGTGAACGCGCTCGAGCAGCTCGAACGTGATCGCGTCGGTCTCGCACCGGCCGCGTCGCGCCTGCTGCGCGAGCGCGAGCGGTTCGGCGACGGCGCGGTGCTCGGCCCGCTCTCCGACTTCATCGGCGCCGATCGCGGATCGGCGGTGCTGGTCGAGAAGTTCCTCGGCAACTCCGTTCACGCCGTGCTGGTGCGCGACGGCGCCGCGGCCGACGCGGTGAGCGCGTGGCACGCGGAGACCACTCCCGGACCGCTGCTACTGCTGCCAGCGGACGCCATGACCGAGGAGTCGGCCGGCGAGCCGATGCCCGATGCGCTCACGCATCTCGTGAACGCGGCAGCCCCCGCGCGCGCCTGGGTGCGCAACCTGCTCGGTCACGTCCACGCGGTGGACGACGGGCGCGCCTTCGTCGACGCGCGCGGCGCGGTGTGGCTGCCGGGCACGGCGGCCGGCCCGGGCCCGCTGCGGCGGCGCGCCGAGCTCGGCGAGCTGCGAGAGCGGCTCGAGACGCTCGAAACGGCACGACAGGAAGCCTCCCGCGCCGCCGATGCGATGCGTGAAGCACTCGCCGCGAGCGAGCGACGCGTGGTCGAATCGACTGAGGCGTCGTCGCTCGCCCAGCAGCGCGCGCGCGCCGCGGCGGAGCAGGACGCTGAACGCGCCCGTCGGGTGATGCGAGCGACGAAGGAGGCGGACGACGCCGGTGTGCTCGCGGCGCGCCTCGCGGCGCGCGCGGCGGAGCTCGAGCAGCGGAACGCCGCTCTGCGGGCCGACGCCGCGGCGCTGACTGAGCAGGCCGGTGCGCACGAGGGGGCGATCGCCGAGGCGCGCGCGCGCGCGACCGAGGCCGAGCACCGGCAGGAAGAGGCGCGCGAGCTTCGCACCCGGTGGCAGGTGG
Organism: Gemmatimonadaceae bacterium; assembly: GCA_036488775.1. Classification (GTDB taxonomy): domain Bacteria; phylum Gemmatimonadota; class Gemmatimonadetes; order Gemmatimonadales; family Gemmatimonadaceae; genus AG11. The sequence continues at coordinate 15,699 of DASXHF010000306.1, forward strand.
AGCAGGCACAGGCCCGCGCGCGCGTCCAGATGGCCGTGGACCGCGAGCGCCGGCTCACCCACGAAGTCGCCACCGCATCGAGCCGCCTCGCCCAGCTTCGCCAGGAGCTCACCGAGCTGTCGCATTCGGACAGCGCGCTCGCCGAGCAGATGGCCGCGTGGACGCTCGATCTCGAGACGCGGGAGGCGATGCTCCAGGACGGCGAGGCCAGTCTCGCCGCCGCCGAGCAGAGCGTCCGATTGGCCGACGAGTCGCTCAACGACGCCGAGCACGCGCTCGACGCCGCGCGCCGCCGGTCGAGCGCGATCGGTGACGAGCTGCATCACGCCGAGCTCCGGCTCATCGATCTCTCGGGGCGCCGCACGGCGATTCGCGAGCGGCTCGAGACGGAGTGGAAGCGTCCGCTCGAGGACATGCTCGCCGAGGTGCCTCCGGTCGATCTCGACGACGAATCACTTCGCCTGGAGGCCGAGGAGCTGCGACGCCAGCTCGAACAGCTCGGTCCCGTGAACGCGCTCGCGGTCGAGGAGCACGACGAGACGATGAAGCGGCACGATTTCCTCGTCGCACAGCGCGCCGATCTCGCCGAGGCAAAGGCGTCCCTCCTGCAGGCGATCAAGGAGATCGACGCGACGGCGCGCGAGCTGTTCCTCGCGACCTTTGGTCAGGTGCGCGAGAACTTCCGGACGATCTTCATGTCGCTGTTCGGCGGCGGCGAGTGCGACTTGCGATTGGAAAATCCCGACACGCCGCTGGACTGCGACATCGAGATCCACGCGTCGCCGCGCGGCAAGAAGACGCAGCGCATCAATCTCCTGTCGAGCGGCGAGCGAGCGCTCGTCGCGCTTTCGCTGCTGTTCGGCATCTTCCTCACCAAGCCGAGCCCGTTCTGCCTGTTGGACGAGGTGGACGCACCGCTCGACGACGCGAACGTCGGCCGGTTCGTGCGAATGCTCAACCAGTTCAAGAGCCGCACGCAATTCATCGTCATCACCCACAATCCGCGCACCACGACCGAAGCGGCCGACGCGGTGTACGGGGTGACGATGCAGGAGCCCGGCGTCTCCTCGCTGGTGAGCGTGCGGATGCGCGGACCGTCCACGGAGCCCGCCGCGAGCGACGAGGCGCCCGTGGCAGAGGAGGCCGCGGCCGCGTCGTGAGCCTGCCGGCGCGCCGCTGATGCGTCTCGTCGCGCTGGGCACCGGAACCGTCGCGCTGACCGCGTCCCGCGTCTGCTCGGGATACTATCTCGAGGCCGGCGCCGTCCGGCTGCTCCTGGACTGCGGCAGCGGAGTCACGCATCGTCTCGCCCAGCTGGACGTACCGTGGCGCGAGATCACGCACGTCGCGTTCACGCACTTCCACACCGACCACGTGGGTGACTTTCCCACTCTCGTGTTCGCGTGGAAGTACGGCGATCTGCCGGGCCGCTCGGCACCGCTCACGGTGATCGGGCCGTCCGGCACCGCGGCGCTCCTGGGCCGAATGGCCGATGCGTTCGGCGACTGGCTGCGCGCCCCGGGCTTTCCACTCTCCGTCGTCGAGCTGGCGCCCGAGGGCACCCTCGACCTCGGCGGCGGGGTGACCCTCGGCGCCCGGAAGGTTCCACATACGGCGGAGAGCGTAGCATATTCCATCACCCGCGGCGGACGTCGCATCGTCTATACGGGCGACACCGGCTACGACCCGATGTTGGCCGAGTGGGCGCGTGGCGTCGACGTGTTGCTGTGCGAGTGCTCGCTGCCGGCGGCGATGGCCATCCCGGAGCACCTCACACCGGAACAGTGTGGCGCGCTCGCGGCCGCCGCGCTGCCGAAGCGCCTCGTCCTGACGCACTTCTACCCACCGGTCGAGCGGGTGGACGTGCGTGCCGCGGTCGCCGCGCACTATGCGGGGCTCGTGACGCTCGCCGACGATGGATCCACGTTCGAGATCGAGGAAGACTGATGCTGGTGGTGATGAGTGCCGACGCGACGCAGGCGCATGTCGCGCGCGTCGTCGAAGTGATCCGGGAGATGGGATACGAGGCGCGGCCAATGCCGGGCGCGCAGCGGACCTCGGTCGGGCTGGTCGGCAACGACGGGCGCGTCGACGGGTCGCGACTCGAATCGCTCGACGGCGTGGCGGAGGTCATCCACGTCACCAAGCCGTACAAGCAGGTGTCGCGCGAATGGCGTCCGGAGAACACACTCGTCACCATCGCACCCGGGGTCGTGTTCGGCGGTGAGGAGATTCCGATCATCGCCGGCCCCTGCTCCGTCGAGAACGAGCAACAGATCGTGCTCGCCGCGCAGCAGGTGCACGACGCCGGCGCATCCGCGCTGCGCGGCGGCGCGTTCAAGCCGCGCAGCTCGCCGTACTCCTTCCAGGGTCTGGGCAAGAAGGGTCTCGCGTTGCTCGCGCTCGCGCGCCGCGAGACCGGCCTGCCCATCGTGACCGAGGCGCTGGACGAAGAGAGCGCGCGGCAGGTGGCCGAGGTCGCGGACTGCATCCAGATCGGCGCGCGCAACATGCAGAACTACTCGCTTCTCCGCACGGTCGGCCGACTCGGCAAGCCGGTGCTCTTGAAGCGCGGCATGTCCGCCACGATCACCGACCTGCTGCTCAGCGCCGAGTATCTGCTCGCGGAAGGCAATGGGCAGGTGATCCTGTGCGAGCGCGGCATTCGCAGCTTCGACACGATGACGCGCAACCTGTTCGACCTGACGGCGATCCCGCTCGTGCAGAAACTGTCGCACCTGCCGATCGTCGCCGATCCGAGCCACGGGACGGGATTGCGCGATAAGGTCATTCCAATGGGCCGCGCCGCCGTCGCCGCGGGCGCGGACGGGCTGATCGTCGAGGTGCACCCGAGCCCCGATCGAGCCATGTCCGACGGAGGACAGTCACTCTATCCGGACCAGTTTGCCCGGTTGGTGCGCGAGACGCGCGCAATCGCCGACGCGATCGGACGCTCGGTGACGCCCGCGCCCGGGACCGCGGCCTCGGCACGCGGGTAGCAGAGGAAGCAGGCGTTCGGGCCCGGCTTCTTCCGCTCGCAGACGCTCCCATTTTCCGAGGACGACACGCGATGATCTCTCGTTCCCTCTCGCCCCGCGTGCTGGCGATCGTGCTGGCGATCGGCGGCGCCGGCGCCACTACGGCCCTCGCGCAGGCGTCCACCGCCGGCCCGGCACCGCGTCGCGATCTGCTCGATCGTGCGGTTGCCGCATGGGCGGGCGTCAAGACGGCGCGCGCGACGTTCGAGCAGACGATAGAGAATCCGCTCACCGGACGTACGCTCACCGCCTCGGGCGAGTATCAGCAGCGCCGACCCGGCCTGCTGTCCGTCCAGTTCGAGCAGCCGGCCAACGACCGGATCGTCGCCGACGGAAAGTACGTCTGGATGTACCTCCCGAGCACGACGCCGGGTCAGGTCATGCGCAGCCGGCTCAATGCCGACGGTACCGGCACCGTCGACCTCACGGCGCAGTTTCTCACCGCGCCCCGCTCGCGCTTCACCGTGCAGCCCGCGGGAACGTTGGACGTGAGCGGCCGAGCGACACACGCATACACGCTCGTGCCGAAGTCGAGCGCGAGCGCGCCCTTCACCACGGCGACCGTCTACATCGACGATGCCGACGCATCCATCCGTCAGTTCGTCGTCACGGAGCCGAACGGTGTGCGGCGCACGGTGCGTCTGACATCGTTCAAGCCGAACGTACCGGTCGACGCCGCGGCGTTCACCTTCACGCCTCCGCCCGGGACGCGGGTCGTCGACCGGTAGCCGCGCGTGTAGCTGCTACGCTCCGAGGATTCCCGCCTCGAGCGCGAACTGGACGTATTCCGTACGATGGTGGAGGCCAAGCTTCTCTTCGACGCGACGCTTGTATGCGTCGACGGTCTTGCTGCTGATGTGCAGCCGGCGTGCGATCTCGGCGCCACTGTAGCCCTGAGCGACGGCGTGGAGGATCGTCCGCTCTCGCTCGCTCAACATCCTGAAGCGTCCCCGCGCCGTCCCGTCCGACTGGAGGGCGATCGCGGACGCGAGCAGCCGCGCCGCCGCCGGCCGGACATAGATCTCGCCACCGGCGACGACCCGGATCGCTTCGATGAGATCGTGCGCCGCGGCCGCCTTGGAGAGATAGCCCCGCGCGCCCGCCTCGAGCAACGCGAGGAGACGCTCGCTCTCGGCGTGCATCGTCAACACCAGCACGCGCAAGTCGGGCAGCCGATCGCGCACGACCCCGAGCGCACTCACCCCGTCGCCGCCCGGCATGTCGAGATCCAGCAGCAGCACCTGCGGTGAGAGTCGCTCGGCGAGGGCGATCGCGTCGCGGCCGTTCTCCGCGTCGCCGACCACCAGAATGTCCGGTGCGGCCCGCAGCAGCACCCGGATTCCCTCGCGGACGAGCTGGTGATCGTCCGCCACCAGCACGCGGATCATCTCGTCGCTGACCGACATGCCGCGGCGCGCGTACGGACGGTTGTAGACCGCGGCGGCGAGCTGCGTCGCCGAGCCCGTGCTACCGTTGCCCTCCGATTGATTCGTTCGGTCCATGGATGTCCCTCCCGTCGTCACGACACATCGTGATCACACGGCGCGCGGTACCACCACGGTGAACGCCGAGCCCCGATCGATCTCGCTTTCGACGAGCAGGTCGCCGCCCATGCCGCGCGCAAAACTCCGACTGATCGCGAGCCCGAGGCCCGTTCCTCCCCCTTCTCCCTGCCGCCGCGCGGACTGCACCTGCTCGAACGGCTCGAAGATCATCGCCAGCTTGTCGGCCGGGATTCCGACGCCCGAATCCGTTACTCGCACGCGGACGAACGACGCATCGCCCGAACACCGCACCTCGATCCGCCCACCGTCATCGGTGAACTTCGTCGCGTTGGAGAGGAGGTTGAGGACAATCTGCTCCAGCTTCTCGCGATCGGCGAGCGCCCGCAAGCCGTCCCCGACACCGAGGTGGCAGTAGCGAAGGTGCTTCTCCGCCATGAGCGGCCGGATCAGCTCTTCGGCGGCATCGACGATCTCGGTCACGGGAATCGCGCGCAGATCGTAGCGCACTCGGCCGCTACCGGCTTTGAGAAATCCCAGCACGTTCTCGATGACGTTCAGCAGGTGCCGCTGGCTGCGCCTGATGCGGCCGAGGTCGTCGCGCTGCGCCTCGGTGACCGGTCCACGGATGCCTTCCTCGATCAATTGCACATACCCACCGATCGCGTTGAGCGGGGTGCGCAGCTCGTGGCTCATCATCCCCAGGAACTCCGACTTGGCGCGACTCGCCTCCTCAGCTTCCCCCCGCGCGGTGGCCATCTCTGCCAGGAGGCGCTCGCGCTCCCCCTCGGTACGGTGGCGTTCGATCGCCGCCCCGAGCACGTTGGCCACCGACTGCAGAAAGTGCAGATCGTTGTCGGTGAAGTCTCGTGGTGCGTTGCAGTAGGCGCCGAGCACGCCGAACAGTCCGAAATGGCACGGCACGAGCACCGCCGCGCCGCTGGCCACGCCGACATCGCGCAGATAGCTCGGCGCGTCGAATCGACGATCGTTGCGCAGATCGCGCACGACGACCGGTACGCCCGTGAGGAGCGCGCGACCGGCGACGCTCTCCCAGGCGAGCGGACGCTGCTCACCGATCCCGGCCGTCAACCAACCGTCCGCAGCCCGCAGACGGAGCGCGCGGTCGTCGGCCGTGATCTCCAGGAGCTCCACATGGTCGAGTGCGAGCGTCTCCCGCGCCGTGCCAACGACATCGGCAACCGTGCCTTCGAGCGTTGGCTCCTTCAGTGCACGGAGACCCAGCTGTGCCATCGTGCTCTGCTGCGCCGCGCGATCGTGCAGCAGCTGCTCGGCCCGCTCGTGGCGCCCCAGCAGCTCCGCGTACCGCAGCGCGACGGCGAATTGATTGACGGCGACCTGCATGATCAGCGTCTCGAGCTTGTCCGGAAACGCGCGAGCGGCGCACACTTCCACGACACCCATCTCGCCACCGAGTCCGACCGGGATGGTCGTGGCGTGCGACGTCAGACGTGTCTCGGCCGCCGGCGAACGAACCGCGGACGACGGTTGGCCGAGCGTGGGGGCTCGGGGATTGGTCATCCGCGGCTGGGGGATCGACTCGAACGTCGCGCTGCCGGCGAACGCGTCGTCGAGCTGCACGCTCACCGAGTCGACGTGCAGCATGCCGAGCAGAACGTCGCGCAGGCTCTGCGCGATGACGGTGGGCGCGCGTCCGATCCACCACGCCGGCATCGCCGACAACGCAACCAAGTCGCGTACGCAGCTTCGGAGCTCGTCTTCGTCCGCGCCTGGAGCGGTGTCAATGGCGTCAAGCATGGAGATCGTCGGGCCTCCCGTCGCGCGCCGGGCGATTGCGTGCTTCCTCGAGCAGCGCCGTGGGAGGGACGAAAAACGGGTTCTCGTGCAGCACGCCACCGACGATCGCCATCGGATGCGTGCGCACCACGTCCAGCGCCGCGCGCGCCGTGATCTCGGCCACGTCGTACGTGCAGACGACGACGTCCGGATATCCGGGCAGCACGGAGTTGAGCCGCGACTCGTACGCGATGAAGTCCTCGGCGCCGCGCATGTCGGCCAGGACATGCTCGGCATGCGCGACGAGGCGAGTGAGGCGAAAGCCCATCGCCTGTCCCTGCTGCAGGACCTCCTGGATGAGCTCGAGCATCGCGTCCTGATCGAATCGGCCGTTGTGTTGGTAGGCGTCTTCCGACGTCAACAGCACGAACTGGTGGTCGCGCCTGGCGCGGTCGACGTCGAGCGCCGCCGCGCGCAGGTGGTCTTCATGATCGCGACGCCGTCGGGGCATCACGTGCACGACGCGCTCGCCTCGCTCGAGCCCATCGCGTGAGAATGGGACGACTGTGCGAAGCTCTTCCGCCTCGGTGCTGAAGAATGCGCACACGTGCCGGTACTGATGCAGCGGGACACCGGCGAGCGTCACCGGCTCTGCGGTGTTGACGGGGTGGGTCACGAGGCCTGGTTGCCGGGGTGGGTGCTACGCGTGCGCATGAGCACGAGCCCACCGGCGAACGCGGACAGCGAGCACGAGTCCGATGATGCCGTACGCGAGGGCGTACGCGCCCAGCCACCAGACGAGGACGACGACCCCGATTCCCGGGAAGATCGCGAGCATCAACCCGAGAATGACGGACAGCACCCCCCCGAGGATCAACATCCATTCACCGGCGATGACCTTGCGCAGCTTCACCGCCGCGACGATCTCGAGGACGCCGGTGGTGAGCGCCCATGCGGCGACGATGTACGTCAGCGCGAGCGCGCCGAGCCCGGGCCAGAGAAACGCCAGCACGCCGGCGACGATGCCGAGGATTCCTTGCAGCAGCAACGCCCACACCCGTTCGTGGCGCCGGAACCCGCGCACGGCGGCGATGATCGACAGCACGCCATCGACGATGGCGTAGATGGCGAAGACCGTGACGACGGCGATGACCGTCGGGCCTGGCATGGCGAGCGCGATGATGCCGAACAGGATGGCCACGAGCGCGCGGAGCGCGAGCGCGGTCGAGTTACCGGTGACGATGTCTTCCATGCCGACCTCCGAGTGGTGATGAGCCGTTGTCGTTGGATACCATCAGGCCGCGCGCCGACGCGGCGATCAGTCCCGGCGATCAGTCGGCGCGCGGGCGCACCGCCAGCCGACGTATACGTACGACATCCTTGGTGCCGTCGCTACGTACGAGCTCGATGGCGTTCACGAAGCCGTCCGTCGATTCCTCCAACGCCCAGACCTCCGTGGGTCGGAACACGCGATGATCACCCGATTCGAGCGCGAGCTCGACGGAGTTGGCTTTCGGATCGTAGGTGACACCGATGAGATGCGCTCCCTCCGCCTCGAACTGATCGCCCAGCGTGGGAGTCAGCACCTCCACGTCCACGGCGGTCGTCGACTCGTTGCGCAGGAAGTGTTTGGTGAAGGTGTCGAAGTACGACTCCAGCTCCTCGCGCGGAATCCTCCGCGTCTCTTGCATGGTCGCTCTCCTTCGGCCTGCGCCGATGAGGTGGTGAGTGGCACGAAGGCACGCGCCCACTGCCTACCCTGCGGAGGTACCGTAATGGGACCGTATGGCGTCGCGCCGTCGGAGAAACGTGTGTCGCCCTTCCGGTTTCCCCGACATGCGCTCGCCGGGAATCGTGGCCGCGCCGCTCCCGGTTGCCCACTGACGGCGCGGCGCCGCTCGGCCGATCATCCGTCGTCCGCTCGTTCCCGGCGCTCGTTCGCTCGGGAGACAGCCGCGCACCACCCCCAGGAGGTCCAGCATGACGCGCACGGACGCGGAGATTCAGAAGGACGTCATCGACGAGCTGAAGTACGATCCGAGCCTGCAGGACGACGACGTCGCGGTCGCCGTTCGTGACGGTGTCGTGACGCTCGCCGGCTACGTGAAGAGCTACCTCGACAAATGGCACGCGGAGCGCGTCGTGAGTCGCGTCAAAGGCGTTCGTGCGGTCGCCAACGATCTCGACGTGAAGCTTCCGTCGGGCTCGGATCGCCCCGATCCCGATCTGGCGCGCGCCATCGTGGATGCGCTGCGCTGGCACGTTTCCGTTCCGGCCGACCGCATCAGAGTGAAGGTCGAGAAAGGCTGGGTGACGCTCGAGGGCGACGTGGACTGGTACTTCCAGCGCGAGGCGGCGGAGCGCGCCGTTCGCTCGATCACCGGCGTGCGGGGCGTGACGAACCTGATACTCGTGAAAGCGTCGCCCACGCCGCAGGACGTCAAGCAGAAGATCAAGGAAGCGCTCGAGCGCGGCGCACAGTTCGACGCCGATCGCATTCAGGTCGAGGTGGACGGGCACAAGGCCATTCTGCGCGGTACCGTTCGCTCGTACGCGGAACGCCGCGACGCAGAACGGGCCGCGCTGAACGCGCCCGGCATCACCGAAGTCGAGAACCGGCTGACCGTCGATCCGAACGTGTTCACGGCGGTCTGAACGTCCGCCCGGAGGCGACGTGCGCCTCCGGGTTGGCGGGTCGGCGCCACGGCCGTACGGCCGTGGCGCCTTCCGGGTCATCTGACGTCTCTCCCCCGACGCCGCCTCCCGCTTGTCTGGCAGCGCGACGCACGCCCCTTGATCCACCTTCCCCTCACACCCAACCGGAGGATGTGATGGTGCGGAGCAACAACGTCATGCCGCGTCTCGCTGTGGGGCTTCTACTCGTCGTCGCCTGTAGCAAGCGCACCGATCGCACGGATACCGCGGCCACCGCCGCGGTGGTCGTCGCGCACGATTCCACCGGTCCCGCGGTCGCCGTCGCGGCGCCGCCCGACGTGCCAGTCGAGCTGCAGGTTGCGACACCGCCAGGAACGGGCGTCATCCTCACCGACGCCTCGGGCCGGGCCGTGTACGTCCTCGACGCGGCGTGCACCGGCGACTGCGCCACGCAGTTCACCCCCGTCGCGGGACACAGCATGGCCAAGGCGGGCGACACGGCCGTGAAGTCGTCGATGGTCGGCAGTACGAGCGGCGCCAACGGGGCCAAGCAGGCGAGCTACAACGGTCAGCCACTCTACTACTTCAACGGCGACCAGGCCGCGGGCGACACGAAGGGCCAGGGCGTGAAAGCCGGCACCGCGACGGCGCACCTCGTGAGTCCGAGCGGCTCGGCGGTCACGCGTAGAGCGGGCGGGAAGTGACGCGGGTGAACGGGCCGCGAGGAGGACGGCGTGAAATCGGGTGCGGCTCGATTTCACGCCGTTCCCGTGATGCGAACTGGAAAAACATGATCCACTCCGCCAACTCCCGATCCTGCCAAAGATGTAGCGCTCAGACTCTAAGTCTTTGACTGGCGGAGACTTCCGTTCAGGCACGCACAGTGCTTGTGGTGCAAGCGAGCGCGGCGGTTCCTCGACGCCGACTTTCCCCGCGCACCACCGAACGTCCCCGGAGATCCAGCATGAGAACCGCACTTCTGGCCCGCCGCGCGGCGCGCGCCGCGTTGGTCCTCGCGACCGGCAGCGCGCTCGCCTGTGGCGACACCGCACCGCTCTCGGCACCGGAGCGCCTGTCGCCCCAGACCGCCGCCCTGAGTCGCAGCGGACACCGCCAACGCGTGCGCGTTCCGATCCTCCATCGGATCAACCCGCTGCGCGCCGACGAAGTGGCATGCCGCACGATCGACCCCGCGGCGATCGCCGGCAGCGTCAGCATCGCCCTTCCCGAGGCGGGACTGCGCGTCAGCTTCCCGGAGGGCAGCATTCCGTCCACCACGCAGGTCTGCCTCACCGCGCACGCGGGATCGCTTCTCACCTACTCCTTTCAGCCGCACGGCCTCCAGTTCGGTGTGCCGGTTCAGGTGCTGCAGGATCTGCGCGGCACCACGGCGTACAACGATCGGGTCATGGCGCGTACCATGATCGCGGGCTACCTGTCTGCCGGCGTGCAAGCCGATGTCGACGATCAGGGCGTGGGCACCTTCGCCGAGACCTTCTCGACGGCCATGTACGACGACGCCGAGAAGCCCACGAAGACCGCGCCGGCCTCGGTGACGTTCAGTACGGTGCACTTCTCCGGGTACGCGCTCGCGTCGGGGCGCGCCGATTCCCTCATGACTCGTTGAGGGCCCCCATGAGATTCACTGAACGCCCACCCAGAGCGCCGCGGTTGGCGGAAGCCCGCCGACTCGCCGCTGACGCGCGGGGCGCGGGCGCCCGCGGTGATCCGCAGACCGCGCTCGACCTGTTCGACCGCGCCATCTTGCTGCTCGACGCCGGTCCCCGAGACGTGCTGCTCGCCGACGTGCTGCGGTGGAAGGGGACCACGCACCGCGACCGTGGCGAGACCTACCTCGCGCAACAGCTCTACGAGCGCAGCCTGGAGATCGCGACGTCGTGCGGCTTCGACGGCGCACGCGGCCACGCGCTCAACTGCCTCGGCGTCATTGCCCAGAGGCGCGGCGACCTCGATCGGGCGGCGACCTATTACGAAGACGCGGCCGCGTGTGCGGATCGAATCAGCGACGACGAGCTGCGTGGAATGACAGGGCAGAATCGCGGCGTGCTCGCCAACATCCGCGGCGATCACGACGTGGCCATGGCCCGCTACACCGAGAGCCTGGCCGGCTTCGAAGCCTCCGGCAACGATGAGGGATGCTCCTGGGTCCTGAACAACATGGGGATGCTTCACGTCGACAAAGGCCGTGACAAGGAGGCCGAGGCGGCGTTCGACCGCGCCTTCTCGATCGCCGAACTGCGAGGCGACAAGCGCATGCAGGGGCTCGTTCAGCTCAACCGGGCCGAGCATCGCCTGGCGGCGGGCGACCTGGCCGGCGCCGAGGCTCTGGTGGGCGACGTCCTCCGCCTCGCGGCCGAGCGGGGGGACGCCCCGCAGTGTTCCGAGGCGTTCAAGTTGCGTGGACAGATAGAGTTACGGCGTTCGCACCTCGACGCGGCCGACCAGAGCCTTCGCCGCGCTCGTGAGCTCGCCGAGGGGATCGACGATGCCCTCTTGATCGCCGAGATCTTGCGCGAAACTGCTGAGGTCGCCTATGCTAGAGGCGAGCAGGATCGGGCCAGGTCGGTGCTCCGCCAGTCTCGAGGGTCGTTCCGCGAGCTCGGCGCACAACCCGATGCCGATCGGACAACGGCCCGACTCACCCTGCTGAGGTAGCAACGCTGGGCATACGGCGAGGCGGTGCGAGGACGCAACCACCCGTCGCAGGCTCCGACCCACGTCGGTGTAGCCATGACCGCCCCATTGCGTGACTCCGCGCTGACCCGCGTGCAGCGCGTGTCGCCGTCCTCCTCGTCGCTTTCGTCCACGACCCCCTCGTTCTTTGGCCTCGTCGGCCGCGCGACCGCCCTGGCGGCAGCGGTCGACCTGGCCCGCAAGGTGGCCGGCAGCCCGACGACCACGGTGCTCATCGGGGGCGAAACCGGAACCGGAAAGGAGCTGGTCGCCCGCGGGATCCATGACCACGGCACGGCCGCCGGTGCGCCGTTCGTCGCCGTGAACTGCTCGGCAATCCCGGACTCGCTCCTGGAGGCCGAGCTGTTCGGTCACGAAGCTGGTGCCTTCACGGACGCTCGCGCCGCCCGTCCGGGCCTCGTCGAGTCGGCGCGTGGCGGCACGCTCTTCCTCGACGAGATCGGCGAGCTGCCGCTCGCCTTGCAACCGAAGCTGCTCCGACTTCTCGAAGAGCGGACGGCTCGCCGGCTCGGCGGGACCAAGGAATACACCGCCCACTGCCGGATCATCGCCGGCACCAACGTGCGGCTCGAGCACGCCGTCGCGGCGGGGCATTTCCGCGAGGATCTCTACTACCGGCTGAACGTCGTGCGCATCGACCTGCCGCCGCTGCGCGAGCGTCGGGGCGACATTCTTCTGCTAGCCGAGCACTTTGCACGGGAGATCGCCGCGCGGCGGGGCGGACCGGCGAAGCTGATCGACTCCGGGGCGGCCGAGCGGTTGGAAGCGCATCCGTGGCCCGGCAACGTCCGCGAGCTCCGCAACGTCATGGAGCGCGCCACGCTGCTTGCGCCAGGACGCACGCTTGGCGCGGCCGATCTGCACCTCGACGGTCAGGCGGTCGTCGCGCTCGCGGGCCCCGGAGCGCCGGAGGTCGGACGGATCTCGATCCCCGTCGGAGGCAAGTCGCTCGCCGAGATCGAGCGGGAGGCGATTCGCGTCACGATGCTCATGACGGCGGGCAACCTGAGCGCCGCGGCGCGCGTGCTCGGCATATCGCGTCCGACGCTCACGCGGCGTCTTCGCGAGAGCGGGCTCACGCGGCGCAGCCTGCTCGCGAGCTCGTGACGACCATGTCGACTGCGCTCGCCACCGAGCTGCTCGCCCAGGCCGAGGCACTGGAGTCGGATGGACGGTTCGCGGAGGCGCGCGAGGCGTACGAGGCCATGCTGCGTCGGCCGAACGTCGTGAACGGCGCCGGCGCGGCGGAGGACGTACCGATCGCGCCCATGCTGCTGCGCCGCATCGCCCGCTCCTTTCTCGAGGAGGCGAACTTCGCCGCGGCCGATGACTGTCTGGACGCCGCATGTGCCGCCGCTAGCGCTCACGGCGACGCCATTGGCGTTGCACACACCACGAACCTCCGCGCCATCGTGGCGCAGCAGCTCGGGGATCTGACGCGCGCGCGCGGCTTGTACGAGCGGGCGCGCATGCAGGCCGACGAGGCCGGCGCATCCGCGCTCGTGGCGATGCTCGACCAGAACCTTGGCACGGTCGCGAACATCCAGGGTGATTTCCCGGAAGCGCGGCGCCGGTATCACGAAAGTCTGCGCCTCTACCGCGCCCTCGGCATGGAGCGCAGCATGTCGCAGGTGCTGAACAATCTCGGCATGCTGTACACCGATTTGCGCGATTGGCGCGCGGCCGAGGCCACCTTCGCCGACGCGGTGCGCGCGGCGACCCAGACCGCCGATCTCACCGGCCGGTTACGCGCCGAGGCGAACCGCGTGGAGCTCTACATCGGCCGCGGCAGATATCGGAAGGCGCGCCGCCTCGCGCGACGTCTTCTCGCGATCGACAGCAGCGCGGATGCACAGTGGGTGGGGGAGACGTACAAACATCTCGGCGTGATCGCGCGGGCGATGGGCCATCTGGCCGAGGCCGAGCGCTGCTTCCGCCTTGCGCTCCGGCACGCCGGGCGTCGTCACGACTTGCTGCTCACCGCGGAGACGACGCGCGAGCTCGCGATCGTCTTCCAGCGGACGGACCGCAACCGCGAGACCCTGCTCGCGCTCAACGAAGCGCACGCTTTGTTTGCGCGGCTCGCCGCGTCGCGCGAGCTGAGCGACATCGACCTGCGCGTCGAACGGCTCGAGAGGCAGTTCCTGGACATCGTGCACCGGTGGGGCTCGTCGATCGAGAGCGTCGACCATTATACGCAGGGCCATTGTGAGCGCGTGGCCGATTACGCCTGCGCGCTCGCGCGCGACGCCGGCGTCGACGAGCAGGTGCTGCTCTGGTTCCGGATGGGCGCTCTGCTGCACGACGTCGGCAAGATCACCGTGCCGGCGCACATCCTGAACAAGCCCGGCACGCTTTCCGATACCGAAGCGGCGGTGATGCGCGAGCATCCCGCGCGCGGCGAGGAGCTCGTGGCCGGCATCGCGTTCCCGTGGGACATCCGGCCGATGATCCGCCACCACCACGAGCACTGGGACGGAAGCGGCTACCCTGACCGGCTCGCCGGTTTGCAGATCCCGCGCGCGGCGCGGATCCTGTGCATCGCGGACGTGTTCGATGCGCTGACGAGCTCGCGCAGCTACCGCGCCGCGTTCAGCCTGTCGCAGGCATCGGCGCTGATGCGCGCTGAGTCCGGGCTGACGTTCGACCCCGCGTTGCTCACGATCTTCCTCAACCGTACGGTGCCGCAGCTGACGGAGGACGACGCAACACCGCAGGAACGGGTCGCGTGAACCGTGGCCGTGCTGACGGGCCCATTGGGCGAGTCAGCTCCCACACGCGTCACGGCGCTCGGCCGCGACCACCGCGCTCGAGCAACGCCTTTGGCGACGTCACGCCATCCAGCAACGCCACCGCTTTCGTCAGCGCCGGATCGTCGCGCAGTCCGCGCAGGAATTCCGTTCGGCTGCCGAACGCGTATCGCGCGATCTGTCCGCCGAGCGTCCGGGTGACGAGCGGTGCCGCCGAATCGTAGACCGCGCGCGGCACGTCGATGCCGCGTGCTTGCAGCCGCCGATACAGCTCGTCGCGCATCGCATCTGTCACGACGAAGTCGGGATTCGTCACCGCGTGCGACGCCTTGAGCGAGAGCGCATAGTCTACGAGCGCATCCCGGAACTTCGGCACCTTGTCACCGAGCGCCGTCTGCAGCTCGCGCGCTCCCTTCGTCGTGATGCGCGACGGCACCTCGACATCCGGCACGATCCCACCCCCGCCGAGCACCGCGCGTCCGGCGTCCGTCGTGTAGCGCGGCCGCGGGTGAGTGGTGTCGGCCGGCGCTTCATCCGCCGCGTCTTCGCCCTCCGTGACGGGGCGAGGACGGTTGATGCTGCGCCCGCTCGGCGTGTACCACAGCGCCGTCGTGAGCTTGAGGGCGCCGCCATCGAGATGGAACACCCGCTGTGCGCTGCCCTTGCCGTACGTCGTCGTGCCGACGACGAGGGCCCGGTCGTGATCCTGCAGCGCGCCGGCGACGATCTCGCTCGCCGACGCGGTGGAGCTGTCGGTGAGCACGACGAGCGGCATGTCCCCAAAACGCTGCGGCGCGCGATCGGCAAACTCACGATTCTCTTCGGGTGACCGGCCATGGGTCGACACGATGCGCTGTCCCGGATCGAGGAACAGATCGGCCACGCTGACGCCCTGGTCGAGCAGGCCGCCCGGATCGCCACGAAGGTCGAGCACGAGCGATCGTGCGCCCGCCGCGCGCAGCGAGTCGATGGCGCGCGAGAGATCCGCCGCTGCCGACGTGCTGAACACCGTGAGATCCACGTAGCCGACGCCGTGGGGGAGCAGCTCGGCGTGGCGCACCGGATTGACCTCGATGCGGGCGCGCGACAGCGTGAACGACAGAGGCGTCGACAGTCCGGGACGCTCCACACTGAGCCGCACCGTCGAGCCGGCAGGACCCCGCACCGCCTTCCGCGCTTCCTCTGCCGTCAGTCCCTGCGTCGGCTTGCCGTCGATCTCGACGATCCGGTCGCCGGCCGCGATCCCGGCGCGCTCCGCCGGCGTCGCCGGCAGGGTCGAGATCACCGTGATGCCGCTGTCGCGCACGTCCATCTGGATTCCGACGCCCGCGTACTCGCCCGCGGTGGTCTCCTCGAGACGTGCGAGCCGTTTGGGATCGAGGAAGGTCGAGTGGGGATCGTGCAGCTCGTTCACGACGCCGGCGACGGCGCGACGGTAGAGCGCGGAGTCGGCGAGCGTGTCGACGTAATCACGCCGCACGTGCAGCATGACCTCGTCGAACAGGCGCGCCGACGTCGCGGCGTCGCGCGGGGCGGCACGCCCTCCCCGCTCCATCAGCCAGCCACCGGACACCAGCGCGCTCGACAGAACCGCTGCGGCCAACACTCCTCTCGACTTCATGCTCCCTCGATGCGACGGTCCATTGGAGATCCACCGGCGGACGAGAAAATTCCGGACCAGCGCTCCGTGAGCACCGCGTCGACTCTCGCCGCCACCTCGCGCTCCGATCCGACGGCGCCCACGGTCACGATCGGACCCACCTCGGGGTGCGTGCGCTGCCACGCCGCGTCGGCGAACGACGCGAAAGCGGCCGAGACGCGGCGGTGGAACTCCGCACCCATCGACTCCATTCGGTCGTGCGCGGTGGCGCGCCGCGCCGCGCGCGCCAACCCCTCGGCGACGGGAAAGTCGAGCAGCAGCGTGAGATCGGGCACGAGACCGCCGGTGGCAAACTGGTTCGCCGCGCGCACCTCGGGCTCCGCCAGCCTATGTCCGGCGATCTGATAAGCATACGTCGACAAGAAAAAGCGATCGAGCAGGACCACGTCGCCGCGCGCGAGCGCCGGCCGGATCTCGCGGTCGACGAGCTGCGCGCGGGAGGCCATGAACAGCAACGCCTCCGAGCGCGGCACGATGTCCGACTCGCGATCGAGCAGCAGGCGACGTACCTCGGTGCCGAGCGGCGTGCCTCCGGGCTCGCGCAGGCAGACGTGTCGGATGCCGCGCTTCTCGAGCGTGGACGACACCCGCCGCAGCTGCGTCGACTTGCCCGAGCCTTCTCCGCCCTCGAAGACGATCAGCAGGCCGCCTCCCGCCACTGCCAGCTGGTCGGCGTGCGCCATCGCTCAGCCCAGCGTGATGATCGGGCTGGCCGCGCCGCGCTCGATGCCGTCGACGATCCAGTCGTTCACCTTGCTCATGACCTTGTCGAAGTTCTCCTGGGCTGACACGAGGCGCTGGTAGACGGGCTGGCCCTGCACCTGACCAAGCAATCCGTCGAGCTGCCGTTCCATCTCTTCGGTCGGGCGCTCGCCGCGCTGCAGCATCTGCTGCGCGTTCATGCGAAGCTGCTCCATCTGCTTCAGCAGCGCGAGGGCGTCCTTGTCCTGGCCCAGCGCGTCGTTGGCGCGCTTGACCGCCTGATACTCCGGACTCTGTCCGATCAGCCGTCCCAGCTCCTTCGCCTTATCCTCGATCATGCCCGCTCCTCCCGTCGTCTAGCGACCACGAATCGCTCGCGGCCGGTGAGATCCAGCAGCACCTCGACCTCCTCGTATGCGCCGTACGACGCGACCAGCTCGGCGGCGGTCGATGCGCGGCGCACGTCGACTTCCAGCGCAAGGAGTCCGCCGGTCGCGAGTCGTGGCGCGGCGTCACGCACCAACGACGCGATCACGGCCATACCGGCGTTCCCGGCGAACAGCGCCACCGCCGGCTCCCAGTCACGCACGCCGGCCGGCAGCGATGCGGCCTCGTCGTACGCAATGTAGGGCGGGTTCGACACGACGGCGCGCAGCGCCCGCTCCGGCACCGGACCGAGCAACGATCCCTGGCGCAGCTCGACCGCCGCCCGCAACGCGGGGCTGCATCGCCGCGCGTTGTGCGACGCGACCTGGATCGCGTCGACGGAGACGTCGGTGCCGATGACGCGGTCGAACGACCCTTCGCTGGCAAGCGCCAGCGCGATGGCGCCGGATCCCGTGCCGACATCGACCGCGACGCCGCCGCTCGCCCGCCGGGTGCGCTCGAGCACGACCTCGACCAGCTGCTCCGTCTCCGGCCGCGGGATGAGCACGCGCTCGTCGACGTCGAGCGTGAGATGGCGGAAGGCTGCGCGGCCCGCCGCATACTGGAGCGGCGCGCCGGTCGCGCGCCGCTCCGCGGCGGCGACCGCGCGCCGGCACAGGTCGTCGGAGGCCGGGCCGTCGCGCTCCGTGAGCGGCCAGTGGCGCGGCATGTCGCACACCGCTGCGAGCAGCTCGCGCGCTTCGCGTCCCGCCTCGTTGCCGAACGCCGCGGCGAGACGCTCGGTCATCTGCGCGACGAGCGCGCCGACGGTGCGTGCCGCTGCACGCGCGCGCTCTTCAACCACCGAGCTGCTCCTCGACGTCGGCCAGCTTGAGCGCGTCGATGATCGGCTCGATGTCACCGCCCATGACGCCGGACAGGTCGTGCGTCGTGAACCCGATGCGATGATCGGTGATCCGGCTCTGTGGATAGTTGTACGTGCGGATCTTGGCGGACCGGTCGCCGGTGCCCACCTGCGACTTCCGCATGCGGGAGCGCTCCGCCTCCTGCTCGGCGACGCGCATGTCGAGCAGACGCGCGCGCAGGACCTCCATCGCCTTGAGCTTGTTCTGCAGCTGCGACTTCTGGTCCTGCTGCGAGACGACCAGCCCGGACGGAATGTGGGTGATGCGGACGGCGCTGTCCGTCGTATTGACGGATTGTCCCCCAGGGCCACTAGATCGAAAGACATCGATGCGAAGATCCTTGTCCTCGATCTTCACGTCGACCTCCTCCGCTTCGGGGAGAACGGCGACCGTCGCGGCCGAGGTGTGGATGCGGCCTTGTGTCTCCGTGGCGGGAACGCGCTGCACGCGATGGACGCCGGACTCCCAGCGCATCGCGCCGAAGGCGCCGTCGCCGGAGACTTTGAAGACCGCTTCCTTGACGCCGCCGAGCGTCCCTTCGGAGAGGGAGATCATCTCGCGTCGCCAGCCCGGCTGGCGCTCGATGTAGCGCGAGTACATGCGAAACAGATCGGCGGCGAAGAGCGCGGCTTCGTCGCCGCCGGTGCCAGCGCGGATCTCGACGATCGCGTTGCGATCGTCGAGCGGATCGTGCGGCAGGAGCGCAGGCTTGAGCCGCGCTTCGAGGTCGGCGATCGTCGCCTCGAGGCGGGCGACTTCATGCGTCGCTTCGGCCGCCATCTCGGCGTCGTCAACGGAAACGAGCTCGCGGGCGTCGGCGAGCTCGGTCTCGGACTTCTCGA
The DNA here is from genome assembly GCA_036488775.1 of Gemmatimonadaceae bacterium. GTDB lineage: Bacteria > Gemmatimonadota > Gemmatimonadetes > Gemmatimonadales > Gemmatimonadaceae > AG11. The sequence goes on from DASXHF010000306.1 coordinate 34,613, forward strand.
GTTGGGCCGCCAGCTCGATGACCGGCTGGAGGCGTCGGTGCTCCCGGCCCAGCTCGGCGACCTGTCTGGAGTCGCCGAAGGTGTCCGGGTTGGATAGCAGCCGCTCGACCTCCGCCGCCCGGGCGAGAGTGTCGCCCAGCAGGTCGCGGAGGCCCAGAGGTCAGCTCTCCTTCGAAGCGTCCGGCTTGGTCTGGTACTTCTGGCGGAACCGCTCGACGCGGCCGGCCGTGTCGACGAGGCGCTGCTTGCCGGTGTAGAACGGATGGCAGTCGGCGCAGACGTCGGTATGGATCTCCGCGATGGTCGAGCGCGTCTCGAACGTGTTGCCGCACGCGCACTTCACGATCGCGGTCGCGTACTCGGGATGGATGTCGGTCTTCATGAGTGCCCTGCCTGGCGTAAAGAGCAGATTCGGAAACAGCTTGTGAATATACCGGG
>DASXHF010000011.1:0-3867 GCA_036488775.1 Gemmatimonadaceae bacterium
CGACGCTCGCCCCAATGCGGGATCACGTCCCAGGCATTCCAGAGGCGGCTCGCGTCGTCGTAGAAAGTTCGGTAGGGCGACACTCGTGGCTCCGTCGTCGAATTCTTGCGCCCGATCGGCGCAGGAGTGAGAGAGAGCACATTATGCGCCGCCGAAGGACGAGTCCGGCGAGGGCCCGGGATCGCTGGCGACCGCGCTATCGTGCCCCTGCCGAACTGGTCAATGAACGCGGCGCGGCCCCGACCAGGATCGCCACGGGGAGCGCGTCGAAATGCTCGCGCCGGAGGATCTGGCTGCCCTCCGGCGAGAGCAGGAACGCGACGAATTGCTCCGCGGCGCCGGGATGTGGTGCCGCGCGAGGAACGGTCACGCCGAACAGGATTGGCCGGCCGCGCACGGTGATCGTGTCGCCAAGGCGCTTGCCGACGACCCGAGTCACAGCCGTTGCATAACCGGACGAGTCCGCTGGATTCCCCAGATCGACCGCGTCGGGGAGCTTCACCATACGGAGACCCATGAGCGCGGCGAGGCTCTCGTACGTCCAGATGTAGTCCAGCTCCCCGGCCTGGAGCAGTGCGACCTGGTCCGCCTCGCGCGGCCGAACGTTGCGCGCCGGCGCGGCGCGGAACATCCGCGCCTCCAGGTCGGGGACGTGATAGTGGCGCGCCGCCAACTGCCAGACGAGCAGCGTGCGGTACCCCGACGGGTCGGTGTTGGGGTCCGCGCGGCCAACCTGCACACCCGGTCGCGCGATGACGTCGAACCAGTTGTCCGATGTGATCTCGGCCGCGCCGCGCGAGCGTGGAGTGTAGGCGAGGACGATCCGATTGCGGCCGAAGACCGCATGCCACCCGACGTACCGCGGCTCGAGGAGACTGGCAAAGAGCTCAGGGTCGGCGAGGGCGACGACGTCGGGCGTGGCGTGCACCTCGGAGATCCGCCGCACGAGCTCGAGGCTCGCGGCGCTCTCCTGCTCGTAGCGCGCACCGGTGCGACGCACGAAGGTGTCGAGCACCGCGCGGAGAGGACGCGCGATCGACGCGGCTGTGTAGACGACCAACGGCGACTCGTTCGCGGCGTCCGACGCCGGCCGCGGGTGCCGCGAGTCGGGCTCCGTACGTGTGCACGCCGTCACGATGCCGAACACGATCGCGGCGGCGACGGCCGGTTGCATCCTCGCCGCCGCGATGAGAAGAATCCGTGCGACCCTGATCAGATCGGGTGGTTCGGGTTGCTCTGCGTTTCGTTCTGACTGACCGGGATGCACGTCGCGCGGCCGTTGAGGAAGGTGACGTGCGCCGGACCTGGATCGACCGACCACCGACGGAACTGCCAGAGCCGCCGCGCCTCCAGCCAAGTTACCGCGCCATACTCCTTCTGCAACGTCTGCCAGGCGACGTTGATGTCCGTCGGCGTCGCGAGCGCTGCCATGTTGTACTGCGCGCGCTGCTGGTTGATGAGGACGAACGCGCCGGGGATGTCGCCTCCACGGAGCGCCGCCTCGGCGCGCAGCATCAACATCTCGGTGCCCTTCGCGAGCGGGATGCTCGACCCGAGGTCGGTGTACTTCCGCTGGCGGAAGTAGTTCGTGCGGCCGTCCTGTCCCTTCTGGATCGCCGTCTTCGCCGCGTTGGTGTAGATGGTGTCCCACGGGACGCGCGGATCGTTGAACACCTGCGCCCACTGCGTACCGAATACGCTGAACTCGCGGCGCACGTAGGTCTCCGCCACGAGCGAGTTGTTCTCGCGCACCGAATTCGTCGAGTACAGCGCGTTGTAGACGAACAGGGCCGGCACCTGCTGCGCGTCGGACACCGCGCCGGTCCAGTCGCCGAGGGCGGCACGCACCGATGCGCGTCCGGCGTACGCGGCGCGCGTCACGTCGAGGACGTTCTTCGCCGTGCCGATGCGGATCGCGTCCGTGAAGTAGGCCTGCGCGCGCTGGAAGTGCACGGAGTCCGACTGCGCCGGGCCGCCGTCGATCACGGCTTCGCAGACGTTCTCGCCGAGGAGCCGGTTGGCGAATCCGGCGAGCAGATCGGCGCGAGCCGCGAGCGGATCGTTGTCGAACGTATAGCCGGGAAGGGCCTTCATGCGCTCGATCCCGCTCTCCGCGACCCAGCGAGCCCGCGTCATGAGCGACCACTCGAAGTTGATGTCGGCCGGGTTGACGATGCCGCGGACCCACAGCGCTTCGCCGGCGTAGCTGCCACCGTGGCCCGTCTCACCCGACATCAGGCCGGTGATGCGGACGATGTAGCTGAGCGCGTACGAAAGGTCACCCGACATGCCCGTCACGAAGCCCGGGACCGCGTCGGGTGTCTGGAGGCTGGCGTCCTGGATCGGTCCAGGATTGGTCACGTCGGTGAAGCCGCGGCAGCCGGCGAACACCGTGAGCATGGTCAGCACCGCGAGTGGCCGGCGCATCTGGAAAAGTCTCAGCATGATGGAGTCTCGATGACCGGTCAGAAGAGAAGGCGCGCGGAGAGCAGGAACTGCTTGCTCGGCGGAAGCTGGTAATACTCGCGGCGGGCGAGCGAGATGGTCCCGGTGGACGTCACCGCGTCGGCAGCATCGCGGAGCTCGGGGTCGAGCCCGTCGTAGTTGGTGGACTTCCAAAGATTCCGGCCGGCGAGCGTCAGCGTGGCCGACGAGAACCGCGGAGCGAAGCGCGGGGGAACGTGCCACGAGAGTGACGCCGACCGGATCTTGAAGAAGTTCGTCGACTGCACCCAGTAGTCGCTCTGCGGCGTGCCCGAGCCGGGTCCGGTGGTGTACGCGCACTTGGCGCGCTGCAGCGCGGTGATGCCGTTCGCGTCCGCCGTGCCGGCACGCATGGCCTGCTGTGCGGCGTAGCAGGGATACCAGACGTTGCGCTGCCCATTCTGGAATCCGACGAAGTTGCCGAGCATGCCGCCGCCCTGGTACTCGCCGAGGATGTCGAAGGTGAAATCCTTCAGGAAGCGCACATTGGTGTTGACACCGACCAGGTGATCGGCGTACGCGCTGCCCAGGTACTGGTCGGCCTGCACGACCGGATCGGCGATGGCGTCGGGATTCATCACCTTGTAGCCGAAGTACGCCGGCACCGGGTACCCCTCGCGCACGTACACGGAGTTGCCCATCGAGATGTTGCGGCCGCCGAGGTCGACCGCCATGCTCCCCATCCCGGTGTAGCTGACGCGCCCAGTCCATGCGAGCGCGTCGCGACGCAGGATGTCACCCGAGAGTTGCACCTCGATCCCGCGGTTCTGCAGCGTCCCGACGTTCTCGAGCTGCGGATTGGTGAAGCCGCCTGACGGCGGGTACAGGACGCCGATCAGCGCATCCTTCGTTCGCGTGCTGAAGTAGGTGAGCTCAAGGCTGATCCGGTCGTTGAGCGCGCCGGCGTCGAAGCCCATCTCGAACTCGCGCGTGCGTTCGGGTCCGAGGTTCGGATCGCCAAGCTGTGCCGGCGTGAAGGCGGGCTTGCCCTGGTCGGCCGCGATCGGATCCCAGGTGCGCTGCGCGTCGAACGCGCCTGGCGCCTTGCCCGACTCGCCGAGCGCCGTGCGAAGCTTGAAGGTGGAGATCCACTGCGTCGGCCAGAACGGCTCCTCTGACACCACGTACGCGGCGCTGATCTTCGGATACTTCTGGAGCCCGAGGTTCGAGCCGAAGGTACTGTTGCCGTCGACGCGCAACCCGCCGGTGACGAACGCGCGGTCTCGCCACCCGAACATCTGCTGCAGGAAGACTCCCGCGTTGACGACGCGCGGGCGGGACACACGGCCCAGCGTCGGACGCGCGGCGCTGCCGAGCGTCGGATCGCCGGGGCCGGAGAAATCGTTCCCCGTAATGCCGAGGAACCTGTCTCGATCGTCGAAG
>DASXHF010000007.1:0-19018 GCA_036488775.1 Gemmatimonadaceae bacterium
GCAGTTGAAGTAGTTGTCGTCCTCTGTGTTCTCTGTGTTCTCTGTGGTAAGGCATTTGAACCACGGAGAACACAGAGAACACGGGGAACTGCAACGCCAACGATTTTCGATCGCTGCACTGGCCGCTCGGCGCTTGCACTCACCCGAATCGCGCGAAGCCGACGGTGTTCCCGCCCGGCTCGCGCACGTAGAGCTCCTCGCTCCCGTAAAACGTCGTGTGGCGCGGCTTCACGACCGGCGCGCCGGCAAGCGCCGCCTCCGTCGCGTCGAGATCGTCGACAGTGAGAAACAGCACCACGGAATGTCCCGACAGCTCGGCCGCGGAGCCCGGATCTTCGGCGAGCACGCTGGCCGAGGTCTGATACATCACCTCGATGCCATCCCTCTTCACGCTCGCGAAGACGAGCTTCCCATTGTCGCCCGGCACCTCATTCTCCTTCACGAACCCGAGCCGCTCCGTCCAGAAGCGCAGGCAAGGCTCGACTTCGTCGACCACCATGACCGGTGTGAGCTGCGAGATGCGCGGCGTACGCCCAGGGGAGACCTTCGCGGGTGCGGACATGACCAACCTCCGGTTGAAAGACGGACTGACGAGGTGCCGAATAAACACCGAAAATCGGACGGTGTCAACGTAGCGGTTAGACAGCTCCCTCCGACCGGTCGGCCGCTCGACGGATCTACCCGCCCACCCCTCTACCACCATACCTTCCAGCATGAAAGCGATTCTGCTCATCGATCACGGCTCGCGCCGTGACGAGGCGAACCAGATGATGGACTGCATGGCCAACCTGGTCCAGGCCATGGCCGGCTCCGGCGTCGTCGTGCGCTATGCCCATATGGAGCTCGCCGAGCCGTCCATCGCCACGGGCGTGCAGAGCTGTGTCGATGCTGGCGCCACCGAGCTCATCGTGTTCCCGTACATGCTGTCGCCTGGCAAGCACTCCACCGCTGACATCCCACGCATGGTCGCCGCAGCGGCGGCCGCGCATCCAGCGCTCGATATCCGCGTGACCAGCGCGTTCGGCGTGCACGAAAAGCTTGCGGAGATCATTCTCGGGCGCGCCGGTCTCGTCGTCGCGAACCCGCTCGACGCGGACGAAGCCGCGCGTTGCTGGCATTCCTCCCAGTCGGCGACGGCGTGCGGCGACGCGTGCCGGTGCCGACCGCAGACCGTGACCGACACGGTCGCCTCTCGAGCGGCGGTCGATTAGTCGGCGACACCGCACGCCCACCAGCGCAACGATCCACCTTCCGCATCGCAATGTCCGACACCGCTACCGTGCACCCGCCACTCACCCAGCTCTCCGAAGACGAGCTCGCATTTCGCGATGCAGTCGCCGCCTTCGCTGCGGATGAAGTGAAGCCGCGCGTGCAGGCGATGGAGCGCGCCGGCAAGATCGATCAGGCTCTCGTCAAGCAGTACTTCGAGATGGGCCTCATGGGCATCGAGGTCGGCGAACAGTATGGCGGCGCCTCGGGATCGTTGATGATGGTCACGCTCGCCGTCGAGGAGATCAGCAAGTACGACGCAGCCGCCGCGATCGTTGTCGACGTGCAGAACACGCTCGTGAACTATCCGATCGCGCGCTACGGAAGCGACCCGCTGAAGGCGAAGTACCTGCCCCGCCTCACGAGCGACACGATCGGCGCCTACGCGTTGAGCGAGCCGTCGTCGGGCTCCGACGCGTTCGGCATGGCGACGCGCGCCGAACAGCGCGGCAGCTCGTGGGTGTTGAGCGGCCGGAAGATGTGGATCACCAACGGCGCGGAAGCGGGGATCTACGTCGTGTTCGCGAACACCAACCCCGCCGCCGGATACAAGGGCATCACGGCGTTCGTCGTCGAGCGCGACTTCAAGGGGTTCTCCGTCGGCAAGAAGGAGGACAAGCTCGGCATTCGCGCGAGCAGCACGACGGAGCTGATCCTGGACGGGGTCGAGGTTCCCGCCGAGAACGTGCTCGGCCCCGTGGGTCAGGGATACAAGGTCGCGATCGAGACGCTGAACGAAGGGCGGATCGGCATCGGCGCGCAGATGATCGGCATCAGCCAGGGGGCGCTCGCCGCGGCGACGTCGTACGTCAAGGAGCGGCAGCAGTTCGGCAGGGCGCTCGCCGAATTCCAGGGCATCCAGTTCCAGCTCGCGCAGGCGCGCACCGAGACCGAAGCGGCTCGACTCATGGTGTACAACGCGACGCGGCTCAAGGACGCCGGTCATGACATCGCGATGGAAGGCGCGATGGCCAAGTTGTTCTCCAGTCAGGTCGCTGAGCGGGTGACGTCGATCTCGCTCGAGCTGTTCGGCGGCTACGGCTACACGACCGACTATCCGGCGGAGAAGTTCTACCGCGACGCGAAGATCGGCGCGATCTACGAGGGGACGTCGAACATGCAGCTCAACACGATCGCCAAGGCAATGCTCAAAGACCGGTAGAGCGGGCGCTTCGCTTGCCGGGCGGTCCGGCGCTGCCCGCGGGCCTTATCGGACGTGAGAAGGCCCGCCGCTATTGCGGCGGGCCTTCCCACTGAACCGGAGCGAGCTAGCGGGCTTTCGTCGTGATCTTGATGACGCCGTTGGCTGCGGCCGGTTGGTTGTAGAGCTTCGTTGCCGCCGGGCCCTTGAGGACTTCCACGCTTGCGATCGTGGCCGGATTCAGCTTCGCGAACGTCGGTCGATCGACCACCGCGCCGTCGATCAGCACGAGCCCGGAAAACATCGCATCTGCCTGCGGTGTCCGGGTACCCTCGTGCTTGGACGGGCCGGCAATGACGCTGTGCAGCGAATTGTGCAGCCCGGCCAATCCGCCCGACGTCGCCGGGGCCGCCGGTTCGCCGGATGTCGTGATCTTGATCGTCGTGGGCTCGTTCGCCGTGGCGCCGTGGATCATGTTGACGCTGGCGATCTGATTCGGCGTGAGCGCGTGCGCGGCCCGCGCATCGGCCGGCTTGCCATCGATGAAGAACACGGCCCTGTCGCTGCCCGCGCCGGGCATCGTCTGTAGACTGTGCTGAGCGCTGGCGACGTCCATCGCGCTGATCTGGGCGGCGGTCGGCACCTTGGCCTCGCAGGCGGCGAGCAGCACGAGCGCTCCGGCAGCGGAGAATGCGCCGGCGACGATCAGGGAGCGGCGGTGTGACTTGGCGTTCATGGCGAGAATCCTCCGTTCGAGGTGAGAGCCTTCGTCGGCCAGCGCGGTCGCGCCGACGCGAAATCCGGAGCACTGTCCTGCAAGGTCGATCAGCGTCGCGCCGTAGGTGGACACCGCGACGCCGCGGCGCAGCACGCGTGCGTCGCAATCCAACTCGATGGCGAGGCGGAGCCGGCCGAGCATCCACCACAGCGCCGGGTGCCAGGGAATCAGCGCGACGGCAAGGCAGCCAACGGTGAGTGTGAGATGATCGCGGCCGCGCAGGTGCTCCCGTTCGTGCGCGAGCACCAGTCGTTGCTCGTGCTCCGCGCGCTGCAACAGCCAGCGCGGGATGATGATCTCCGCGCCGATCACGCCGATCACGGCCGGTCCTGTCGTCGGCGAGACACGCACCCGATGACCGTGCAGCTCGACGGCGGGCCAAGCACGGCGCGCGAGTCGAACGCGCAGATGGACGAACGCGATCAACGCCAGCGTCGCGGCCGTCGCGAGCAGCCACAGTCGCGTGAGGATCTTCGCGACCGGCATCGGAACGACGCGCGCAATCTCGGCGACCACGCCTCCGATTGCCGATCCGGAACGCGCGAGCGCTTCGCGCACGGCGGCAAACGCGCCAAGCGACGTCGCGTTGGCGCCCTCGTTCGCTGCAATCGCCAGGCGCGCGACGGCTGCGTCCGGGTTCGGCGGTTGCACTGCGCCGGACGCGGCGATGGCGATCAACGCAACCGCGAGCAGCATCGACGCCACCCATCCCCAGCGGGACGGAAGTCGCAATTGGCGCGCAGCCCCTTCGGTCGCGGCGGCGAACAGCGCCAGCAGCAGACCGACGAGGAGCGCGTACGCGATCAAGGCGGAGATCATGGCTCCTCCTTGAGGCGCTCCGCCAGCAGGCGGCGCATGCGCTCGAGCTCGTGCTTCTTCAGCCCACGGTCGGCGACGAGCTGCGCGAACATACGCTCGGCCGATCCATGGAAGATCGCGTCGCGGATTCTGGCGAGCGCGCTGCCACCGGCACGTTCCGCCTCGACGACCGGGAAATACCGGTAGGCACGGCCCTCGGGCTCATGGCGTACGTACCCTTTTTCCTCGAGCGTCTGGAGCGCCGAGAGCACGGACGTGTACGCGAGGTCCTCTTCGAGCTGTTCGCGCACGTCCGATACGGTGGCGGAGCCAAGCCGCCAGAGGACGCTCATCACCTCGAGCTCGCGTGGTGGGAAGTAGACGTCGTTCACGGAGTCTCCTACTGAATTTCCAGTAGCATACGGCTCGCCGGTGAACTTGTCAACTGGTTTTTCCGTAGGTGCCGGGCGGGGCCTTGCCGGTCCCCACGCCGATCGCCTTCAACGTTCCGCCCGTTTGGGTTGTCGGAGAGATACGCCCATCCATCGGAGATTCGCATGCGCGGTCCAACCCGCCTCATCGTGTTCGCGGCCGTGTTCGGCGCCGCGCTTCCTTCGCTTCTCGCTGCCCAGCGCCGCGCGCCAACGAGTGACGCCGAATGGCTCGACAACTGTCGGAACGGAGACTGGGGCGGCGGTGATGACCGCGTTCAGGCGTGCGAAGTCCGGCAGGTGCCCGTCCATCCCAGCGGGCGCGCGCTCGAGGTCGATGGACGGACCAACGGCAGCGTCCATGTGCGTGGTTGGGTCGGAGACTCCGTGCGGGTGACGGCGCGCCTCCAGGCGTGGGGCCAATCGACGGCTGACGCCGAGGCGATGCTGAAGGAGGTCCGCGTCACGTCGGACGGTCGGTCCGTGCGCGCGGACGGTCCAACCGGACTCGGCAGCCATCGCTCCAATTGGTCCGCGAGCTACGTGGTCTGGGTCCCAAGGCAATTCGATCTCACGTTGGACGCGAACAATGGAGGCCTCAGCGTGGCCGGCGTCGCCGGACGACTGGACCTCCGGACCACCAACGGCAGCGTCGCCCTCTCGGACGTCGGCGGTGACGTGCATGCCCGAACCCAGAATGGCTCACTGAACGTCGAGCTCACCGGCACGAGCTGGCAGGGTACCGGGCTCGACGCGGAAACGCAGAACGGCTCGGTGCGCCTCTCCGTTCCCGACCGATACGCGGCCGTGATCGAGACGAGCACGGTCAACGGTCGGGTAGAGACCGACTTTCCGGTCACGCTTCAGGGTCGCCTCCGGCGACAGCAGTTGACCATCCCGTTGAATGGTGGCGGGAAGACGCTCCGGGTGACGACGACGAATGGCTCGGTGCGGCTGAGCAAGACGTGAGCGGTCGCCGTCGCGCGAAAGCGCGACGCCGTACCGGGCCCGGGCACGAACCGTACGAGCACGTGAGGGTAGTATCTTCCTCTACCCTATTCCGGACCCTTCTGAGATGACCAATAGACTCTGGGCGCTCGTGGGCGCTCTGTTGGCCGCAGCGCCGCTCGCCGCGCAGACCGCTCCGCCGGCGGCGGTGGCCCCCGTCGTCGTCAGCGCACCGCGCATCGACCGCACCGGCGTCGGCGACACGTCGATCTTCGCGCCGCTCGCGTTGCCCACGCCGAACGAGTACCGCACCGGCTCCGGCGCGCCTGGTGCGAAGTACTGGCAGAACCACGCGGACTACGACATCAAGGCGTCGCTCGACACGGCCGGCAAGACGCTGAACGGATCGCTCCGGCTCCGATACACGAACAACTCGCCCGACACCCTGCGCTACATCTGGATGCAGGTCGAGCAGAACGCGTTCAAGGACAAGTCGCTCAACTCGTTCATCTTCCCGCAGGACTCGCGCTTCGGCGCGCGCGGCTTCGAGGGTGGCGACGTCATCACGCAGTTTGATCAGATCCTTGGCGGGCGCAGCGCCCGTCACGTCCCGCTGAATCGCCGCGACAACGGCACCGTGATGAAAGTCGATCTCGCCGAGCCGCTCGCGCCCGGCAAGGTCGCGACGTTCGACGTCGCATGGCATTTCCTCGTCCCCGAGCACGGCGCCGATCGCATGGGGCGTGACGGTCCGCTGTACGAGCTCGCGCAGTGGTATCCGCGCGTGAACGTGTACGACGACCTCCGCGGTTGGAACACCGAGCCCTACCTCGGCCAGGGCGAGTTCTATCTCGAGTATGGCGACTTCACCGCCGACATCACGGTACCGGCCGGCTACATCGTGGCGAGCACGGGCACGCTGCTCAATCCTCGCGAGGTGCTCACGCCCACGGAGATCGCTCGGCTGGCGCAAGCGTCGAAGTCGTCCACGCCGGTGAACATCGTCACCCTCGGCGACCTGCAGTCCGGCGCCGCTCGGCCGACTCGCTCGGGCATGCTCACCTGGCGCTTCGCCGCGAAGAACGTGCGCGACGTCGCGTGGGCAGCGTCGCCCGAGTATCTGTGGGACGCGAGCTCGTGGAACGGCGTTCTCACCCAAGCCTACTATCGTCCCAGCGCGATCGACCCGTGGAAGGACGCGGCCGATCAGGTGCACATGTCGATCGACGAATACTCGACGCGCTGGCTCAAGTATCCCTGGCCGCAGATGAGCGCGGTCGAAGGGCCGATCAGCGGAATGGAGTATCCGATGCTGATCATGGAAGCGAAGAGCGACGACAAGTACGACCTGTACAACGTCGTGACCCACGAGGCCGGTCACAACTGGTTCCCGATGATCGTCGGCTCCAACGAGCGGACGCACATGTGGCAGGACGAAGGGTTCAACACCTTCATCAACACCTTCAGCGAAGCGCGTCGCTACCCGGAGAAGGGCGACCAGATGACGCGCGCGCTCGGGGAGCGCACCTACGTCGAGGGGGCAATGAAGGCGAACGTCGACGGGCCGATCGACGTGATGCCGGACCGGATCGACCCGAAGCTGCTCGGCCTCGCCGCGTACGTGAAGCCGAGCGTCGGGCTGCAGTTGCTGCGGCAGGAGATCCTGGGCCCTGCGACGTTCGACGACGGGTTCCGCACCTACATTCAGCGGTGGGCATACAAGCATCCCACGCCGGCTGACTTCTATCGCACGATGGAGGACGTCGCCGGCCGCCGGCTCGATTGGTTCTGGCGGGAGTGGTTCATCGAGAATCCACATTTCGACCAGGCGATCGACGGCGTGAACGAGTCGCGCACGGGGGACGTGCAGACGGTGGCCGTCCTGTACGGCAACCGGGCGCGCGGCGTGCTGCCGATTCACGCCCGCTTCTGGTTCAGCGACGGCTCGACGGAGAACTATGACTATCCGGCCGAGGTCTGGAGCACCAACACGACGCACTACCTGCGGACTTATTCGTTCCGCGGCAAGACGGTGACGCGAATCGAGCTCGACCCGGACAAGCGTCTTCCGGACGTGGACCGGTCGAACAACGTTTGGGGGGGAGGGACCGCCGCTCCCGGACCGCGCCCGTAGCGGAGTGGGCAGAGGTGTAACTCGTTGTGGCAAAAGGGCGGCCGGTCATCGGCCGCCCTTTTACCACAGGCTGCTTGGCAGCGTTTTTGCGCATTCTGCGATTATGTAGTATCTCGTGTTCGTGCCCGTCGCACGGCGCCAGTTGAACGACAGCGCCGCGCCGCTCATGCAGGATCGACGGGATTTCCTGCGCACCCGGGGTCCATGACGGACAACCGACGATTCGACGAGCTGCTAGCCGAGTTCGAGCGGGTGGGAGTCGATCTCAACAGCTTCCCGGCCGGGATCGACGTTCAGCGAGAGGACGCGATGCGAATCCTGCGTGCACTCCCCGATGGGGCGGGCCCAGCGGCGTTTCTCGCGCGGGTGCGCGAGGAGCAACTCACCAGAACACCGCCGAAGGGGACGGAGCGGCACACGGTGGAAGGGCGCTGAGGCGCGTGACCGGTGAACCGTTCACGGTTCACGGTCAGTCCCCGCCATTCCATCCAGCTCCGCAACCAGCGCCGCGCCGAAGTAATACCCGAGCTCCTCTCGCGCCATCTCGTAGGCCGTCGGGCCCGAACCGGCGCACACGAGCGATCCCGTCGACAGCTCGTCCGAGCAGCGCAGCGCCTGGCCGTCGAAGGTGAGTGGGAAGAGCGCGCTGACCATCGGCTTCACGTCGTGATAGTCCAGCCCCCGCGCGACCGCGAACGCGTGGAGCACGCAGCCGCGTCCACCGCGTTGCAGGAAGACGCACGCGCCGTCGACGACCGAAGTGCGGGTCACGCTGCCGCCCGGAAAGTCGGCGTCGTCCTGGACGTCCGCCTCGAACCACCGCTCCGGCGGGACGGCGATCATGGGCGCGATCTCCGGCGCGCGCGCGAGAATGCGATCGCGCTCCACGACGGCGACGTCGACGCCATGGTCGCAGCACGCGTCGCCGCAGAAGGTACAGCGCAGACAGTGTCCGAAATACCGCCGGCGAAAGATCTCCGGATCGACGGCATGCACGGCCGGAGCGCCGCCCCGCGCCACGTGTGGGCGCTGTAACGCGACGAGCGTCAGGCGGCGCTCGTGTCCTGGGTGCCGGCGACGGGGCCGGCGCGCGGTGGCGGTGGCTCGCTGCCGGTGCGCGGCGGTCCGTCCCGACGGCGACCGCGCCCACGACGACCGCGGCCAGGTCCAGCGCCCGGCCCACCTCCGGAGGCCGCCGGATGTGCGGCCCGGTCCTCGACCGATTGGCGGCAGGCGGCCAGCACAGCCTCGAGCGCCTCGATGCCGTCATCGGTGGCCTCGAGGAAGAGGTCGCGCACCACCGATTCCGCCTTCTCGAGCTGCTTCACGAGAGCAAGCGCCATCGCACGACTCGCCATCGTCCCGCACAACTTGGGATCGATGCGATTGCCGGCGGGGCGCCGGAACACCGTCACCATCCCCTGTTTCGCCGGCTGGAGAAAGTACGGTGACTTGTGGGTCGTTCCGGCCCGCTTCTTCGCGGGGCGGCGTTTCTTCTCGGTCATGGCGCGAGCATCCGCGTGATCACAAGCCGAAACGTATGCCAGGCGCCGCTGTCGCGGGAGGGGAGAAGGCGACGTAGGTTCCGATGTCCCACTGCGTGTGCCACCTCTTCCTCTTTCGTCTCATGCCGACACCAGCCGCGCCGTCCGCCCCCGACCTTCGCTACCCGATCGGCAAGCTCGCACGCAGGTCCACCCTCACGACCGACGATCGCCGTGCCGCGATCGACGCCATTGCCGCCGCGCCGGCGCAGCTCCGCGCCGCGGTGCGCGGATTGTCCGCCGCGCAGCTCGACACACCGTACCGGCCGGGTGGCTGGACGGTGCGCCAGCTGGTGCATCACGTCCCCGACAGCCACATGAACGCGTTCATTCGCTTCCGCCTCGCGCTGACCGAGGATCATCCGACGATCAAGCCCTACGACGAGGCGGAATGGGCCAAGCTCGCGGATGCGACGATGCCGGTCGACATCTCGCTCGATCTGCTCGACCGGCTGCACCAGCGGTGGGTCCATCTCCTGCGCTCGCTCGAGGACAAGCAGTTCCGTCGCACGCTCAACCACCCGGAGAACGGCTCGATGACGTTGGACGCGATGCTCGACACGTACGCCTGGCATGGACGGCACCACACGGCGCACGTCACCTCGCTCCGCGAGCGCAGCAAGTGGTCATGAAAGTGTTCGGTACGTGGGCGCTGGTGACGTTGGCCGCGGCCGCCTGCGGCAAAGGCGCACCGCCGCGATCGGAGAGCGCGGCACCGGCTGCGCAGGCGTCCGGGGCGGCCGGCACACCGGATTGCCCGCGCACGGGACACTGGAGCTCGTGCCAGGTGAAGAAGCGTCTCCAGCAGTCGGGCGTCGCGCCGCGCGAAAGCACGCTCGCCGCGCTGCCCGCCCTGGGTCCGACGCCGATCGGCTATGCGGTCGGGACGTCGGCGGTGGCGGTGTACCTGTTTCCCGACACCGCGGCGCGCTCGCGCGCGGCGCGAACGTTGGACACCACCAAGTTCGTCGCCCCGTCCCACGAGCTGACGATGCGGCACGAGGCGACGGCGATCCAGAACGACAACCTGCTCGCGCTTCTCTTCACCCAGCGCGAGCAGCAGCGGGAGCGCGTGGCGGATGCGTTGACGGCTGGTCCGCCGCAACCGTAGTGGGTCGGAGTCGGTAGTAGTACTTGACTGCCTGACCGGTCGACTGGCCGCTCAGGACTCGGTCGGACAGTATCGAGTCAACTGCTCTCCTCCACGGCGCGCACCCTGCATGCAGCGCTCTTATGCCGACCCCGACGCGTCTCGCTCCCCTGCTCTTCGCCGTCACCCTCGCGTCGTGCTCCGTCAGTCAGGATCAGGAGGTCCAGCTCGGCCGCCAGAACGCCGAGCAGATCAATTCCCAGCTGCCGCTCGTGCACGACGCCGCCGTCAACCAGTACGTGCAGCAGCTCGGGACGGCGATTGCGCAGAGGACGTCGCGCGCCGATCTCGATTGGCAGTTCTTCGTCGTCGACAGCAAGGAGGTCAACGCCTTCGCGCTGCCGGGCGGATTCATCTACGTCAACCGCGGGCTGATCGAGCGCGCGCAGCGGCTCGACGAGCTGGCCGGTGCGATCGGCCACGAGATCGGCCACGTCGTGCGGCGGCATTCGGTGCAGCAGATGGAAAAGGCGAACGGCGCCAACGTCGCCGTCGGTCTGACGTGCACGCTCACGCGCCTCTGCGAGAGCAACGTCGCCCGCGCGGCCATTCAGGTCGGCGGTGCGGCGCTCTTCGCCAGGTACAGCCGTCATGATGAGGCAGAAGCCGACTCCGAAGCGGTCGTCAACGTCGTGAAGGCCGGCATCAACCCCGAAGGAATCCCCCGCCTGTTCGAGCGGCTGCTCGAAGAGCGCCGCACGGCGCCGCTCCGGATCGAGGCGTTCTTCGCGTCGCACCCGCTCGAGGAGGATCGCATTCAGCAGACGCGGCGAATGATTGCGCAGCTCGATCCTGCGGTGCTCCACCGTCTCACGGTCGACGACCAGTCGTACCACCAATTCCAGGCGCGGCTGCGCGATCTGCCACCATCGCCGGAGCCGCCCAGCGGTGACCAGATCACCCCAGTGCAGCTCCGCGCCGGTGAGCAGACGTCGCCCTGACGTGCAGGGCGCTACACCTTTGGAATCGTTCGCATCGAGCCGGTTCGGCGCGCCTCACCGACGCCGGGCAGTGCCGTCACGCCGCCGGACACGATGAACGCCATCACGTCCGCGCTGTCCGCGTCGAGCGGCACGACGGCGCTGGACGGGAAGATCAACAGTGAGCCGGCGAAGTTGTACGACTGCGGCAGATACACCGTCACATGGTCGGACAGCCCCAGCCTCGACAGCGAATCCTGCGTGACGAAGCCGAGCGCGCGCGCAACGCCGCCCGGATATGGCGTGACGATGACCGGCTTGTCGAAGCGGCGCTTCTCACCGACGAACGCGTTCAGCAGATCACGGGTCGACGAGTAGAGCAGCCGCACGAAAGGGAGCCGGTCCATCAGTCGCTCGAGCGCGCCGAACAGACTGCGGGTGAGCAGCCCCTGCCCGAGAAAGCCGAACAGGGTGATCAGCACCACCGTCACCACGAAGCCGACGCCCGGGATGGGTATGCCGAGCCAGCCGTCGATCGTGGTGAAGAGCCGCACGCAGACGTAGATGGTCAGCGCGAACGGAGCCAGGAAGACGAGGCCCTTGAGGAAATAGTTGAGAAGCTTGGTCATGCGTCGGAGATCGGTCGCGTCGCGAAGTGTGGCAGAAGTGGGCCCGTAGCCGCCGGTCGACGACCGCCGCCGCGCCCCCTCACCGCGCGGTCACGGGCACGCTCAGCTGCTTGTTGCCCCAGGTGAGCGTCAGTACCGCGGCCGAGGCTGTCCCCTGCGGGTCGATCGCGATCGTGAACCGCTCCGCCGGCGTGGGCGCGGGACTTTCGCGCAGCGGGATGCGGACGAGGTCGCGCTCCGGATGATAGTCGGTTCCCCACTGGCCGGCTTCCCGGTTGACGATCAGCCGATAACCACTCGGCGTCGTCTGCGTCCACAGCGTGTAGAGTCCGGCCGGCACGGTGGCGCCACCGATCGAGAGATCGGCGTCGGTGCGGAGCTGCGTCGCCGCGTTGGCGCCCGTGCGCCAGATCGTGTCGCCCAGCACGCCGCTCACCCACACGTTGCGGCCGCGGAGCGCGGGACGGCCATAGTCCACCCAGACGTTCGCGCGGCCGATCGTCGCGCGCACGGTGTCGCGCGCCGACACCGGACCGGCCGGTCCGCCGGTCTGATCGCGCGCCGCCCACGCCCGCGCCAGCGTATCCATGTCGATCGTCGCCACGCGATCCACGCGCACCTTGTTCGTCGTCTGACTCCCGTCGACGCTGACCAGGTTGCCGCGGCCATCGTGGCGCAGGTAGAGCGGAGCCCCGAACCAGGCCACCCGCGCCATGTCGGTGCCCGTGAGCTTGAGCGGCATCGGCGTCGTGTTGCGTACCGCGAAGTTGAGCGGAACGAGCGCGAGCTCCAGGCTGTCACGACCCGAGCTACGGACCCGGTTGAGCGCGAGCTCCATGAGACCGTAGGAGCCGTTCACGTACGGAACGAACGCGCCGTGCGCGATGTTCGCCTTGGTGGTGTCGCCGCCCGCTCGATGTCCGACGACGTAGATCGTATCGCCGGCAAATTGCAGGGAGAGCGACTGCATCGGGCTCAGCACGTCGCCATTGCCGCGGCGCGCGGAATATTCGGCGTGCGTCGGCCGGCTGTTCGGGCCGAGCTCTATCTGGTAGCGGGCGACGGTGGTGAATGGAGAACGCTGCACGAGCACTCCCTCCATCCGCGTCGCGGTGCGGGTGTACTGCTCGACGCCGAGCGTATCGGTGCCGAGCCGCGTCAGGAGTGTGGTCGGCCCCGCGACCTCCGTCGTCGGTGCCGGCGTGGGCGGAGTGGAGGCGGCCCGAGCGCAGGCCATCGTCGGGGCGAACGCGACGATCATGGCGCGCACAGCGCGGCCGAATCGAAGAGTGGGCATGGAATCTCCTGATTGGAGCGAGTCGTGGCTCGAAATATGGTAGCGCCGGTCATGGCGGCGCGCAGGGTAGCTGGCCCGGCGATTGCCCCGGCAGCTGTCCACGATGAGCCCGACGGCAAAGGCGAGTTCGACCGGCAGTGCGGCGGATTTTCTTCCACCACGCCTGACGCTTCCCGCGCTCCGGCGCGCGGCCGCCCGTTGTCGCGGGTGTCATCTATGGAAGGTCGGCACGCAGACGGTATTCGGTGAAGGGAGCCGATCCCCGGCATTGATGTTCGTCGGTGAGCAGCCCGGCGATCAAGAAGATCGCGCCGGCCATCCGTTCGTCGGGCCCTCGGGCCGGCTTCTCGACAGCGCACTGGAGCGCGTCGGCATCGACCGACGTGAGGCCTATGTCACCAACGCGGTGAAGCATTTCAAGTGGGTGCCCGACCCCAGAGGCAAGCGACGCATTCACAAGACGCCGAACGCCTCGGAGATCCGCGCCTGCCATCCATGGCTCGACGCGGAGATCGACGTGCTCGAGCCCAGGGTCATCGTCGCGCTGGGCGCCACCGCCGCGAAGGCGCTGTTCGGACCGGCGGTGCGAGTGACGGTGCAGCACGGCAAGGTGCTCGAGACGCCGCTCGCGGACGCGGGATTCGTCACGGTGCACCCGAGCTCCATCCTGCGCGCGCCGAGCGAGCTGCGTGCCGAGGCTGAGAAGGCGTTCGTGGCGGACCTCCGGAAGGTGGCGAAGTACCTCCGGAAAGCGCGCTGACGATTCGATCTGTCGCGAGTCGAAAAAAGCGGGAGGAGCGGATCCAACGGAACTTCACGGAGACAGCCCGATCAAATCGGTTTAAGGGTTTTCATCCGGCATTTTCTGTCGCCATCCCGTCTTTTCCGTTCCTCCCGCTTTTTCGCTTTGTCCGGACGGCTAGTATCTTTCCTCGATGACCCTCGACCATCGCCAAGCGATCGCGCACCTGAAGCGGGTCGATCCCGTGCTGGGCAAGATCATCGCGCGGGTGGGGCCGTGCACTCTGACGGCGCGGCGCGAGGGCACGCACTACGACGCGCTCGTACGGTCGATCGTGTTTCAGCAGCTCTCGGGCAAGGCGGCGGGGACGATTCATCGCCGGCTCCGCGAGATCTATCCCGGCAAGCGCCCCCGGGCTCATCTCGTGCTGGCGACGTCGGACGAGACGCTCCGCGCCGCCGGCCTGTCGCGCCAGAAGATCGGCTATCTGCGCGACCTCTCGGCGCGGGTGAACGAGCGCACGCTGCCGCTCGCGCATCTGGGCCGTCTCTCGGACGACGCGATCATCGAGCATCTCGTGCAGGTGAAAGGGATCGGACGCTGGACCGTGCAGATGTTCCTCATGTTCCGGCTCGGTCGTCCCGATGTCCTGCCGGAGCTCGATCTCGGGATCCAGAACGCGATCCATCGCGCGTACCGTCTGCGCAAGCGGCCGAAGCCGAAGGACGTGCTTCGCATCGGCGCGAAGTGGCGTCCGCACGCGACGCTCGCGAGCTGGTATCTCTGGCGCTCGCTCGAGAACGGGGACGGACAGAGCTGAGCGCTCCAATCCTCGTCGTTCGCGACGACACGGAGAAGGCACGGCAGTACGCGATCATGCGCCGCCGGGCGACGACGCTGCTGGCGGGCTTCAGTGTGCTGTTCGTCGCCACGGCGATCGTCGCCCACCTGCGGCCCACGCTCGCCCCGTTCTGGATCGGACTTCTCCGTGCGCTCTCGGAAGCCGCGATGGTGGGCGGCATCGCCGACTGGTTTGCGGTGACCGCGCTCTTCCGGCACCCGCTTGGCATTCCGATCCCCCACACGGCGATCGTCGCCAACCGGAAGGATCGCATCGGCCGCGCGCTCGGCAACTTCGTCGGCAACAACTTCCTGTCGCGCGACGTCATCGCGCGTCAGCTCGCCGGCATGCATCTCGGCGAGCGCGCGGCCCAATGGCTCTCCGACCCCGAACATCGCACCCGTGTCGCCCGGGCCGTTGCCGGCGGCGTCGCCCGTGCGGCAGCGGCCGTCCCGGACGTCGAGCTGCGGGTCGCCGTGCACGACGCGCTCGTCGGACAGCTGCGCAAGGCTCACGTCGCCCCGCTGCTCGGCGACCTGCTCGCGATGGTCACCACCGACGACCGGCACCACGAGCTGCTCGACCGGCTGGTTCAGGTCGTGAGCCGGATCGTGGAGGACAACAAGGAGATCATCCGCGTCCGGATCGCGGAGGAGAGTCCCTGGTGGGTGCCCAACGCGGTCGATGACAAACTGTACGAGAAGATCGTCTCTGGTATCGAGCGCACGCTGACCGAGGTGGCCGCGGACGACGAACATCCGTTGCGCGCCCAATTCGACCGGACCGTGCGCGACTTCATCGAGAAGCTGCATTCCTCTCCCGAGACGATCGCACGTGCCGAGCTGATGAAGGAACGGCTGCTGGAGCATCCGGCCGTCGGCGAGCTGACGGACGCGCTGGTCGGCGCGGGGCGGAACGCGCTCGTGAAGTACGCCGGTCCCGACGCGCCGTCGCCCGAGCCGCTCGAGCGGGCGCTCGCCGCGGTCGCCGAGCGGGCGCTCGGGAACGAGACTCTGCTCGCGGATGTAAACCATGCAGTCGAGCGTCTCGTCGTCGGCGTGGTGGACCAGTACCGCCCCGAGGTCGCCGATCTGATCGCCCGCACCGTTCAGGGATGGGACGCCGCCGACGCGTCCGCCAAGATCGAGGTGCAGATCGGGCGCGACCTGCAGTTCATCCGCATCAACGGCACGTTGGTGGGCGGGCTCGTCGGCGTGCTGCTCTATCTCATCACGGTGCTCGCCGGTTGAAGCCCGTTCGTCTTACCCAGGAGGATTCGTGATCCGCCGTCTGACCCTCGCCGTGCTGCTCGTGCCCGGCGTGCTCGCTGCCCAATCGCGCCAGGAGTTCGCGGCGCGCCGCATGGCGCTCGAAGCCCGGATCCCGGACGGGGTGCTCGTCGTCCTCGGCGGGCACGAGCCGCCGCAGGATTTTCTCGCCTTCTATCAGACACCGTCGTTCTATTACCTGACCGGCTTCAAGGAGCCGGATGCGGCGCTGGTGATGGTGAAGAAGGGCGCCCAGATCGTCTCCTCCACGATGTTCGTGCGGCCGAAGCTGCCGAGCCGCGAAGTGTGGACGGGAACGCGCGCCGGCGTGGAAGGCGTGTACACGCAGACGGGGATTCGCGGGCGCCCGATCACCGAGCTCGGACCAACGCTCGACTCGCTCGCGCGCACCGGCTACCCGTTCCAGCTCGTCGGCGACTTCCCTTCGCACGAGGTGGGCGACGCGGGCACGGTCCCCAACCTGACGTCCGACGAGCAGCTGATGGAGTGGGTGAAGCGGAGACATCCGACGCTCGCGGTGACGACGTCGGTGAACGACCTGGTGGAACGGCTGCGCGGGACGAAGAGCCCGGCCGAGCTGGCGCTCATCCGGCAGGCGGTGGACATCACGGTGCGGGCCCAGCACGAAGCCATCTCGTCGCTCAAGGACGGGATGAACGAGTTCGAGCTGCAGGCGCTCATCGAGTACACCTTCCGGAGGAACGGTGCGGATCGGCCGTCGTTCTCGACGATCGTCGGCTCGGGGCCGAACTCGACGACGCTGCACTACAACGCCGACGACCGGTTCATCGACATCAACGATCTCGTGGTGATGGACATCGGCGCGTCCTACAAGGGCTACGCCGCCGACGTGACACGCACGGTGCCGGCGAGCGGCCACTTCTCGCGCTCGCAGCGCGACATCTATCAGCTCGTGCGCGACGCACAGGCGGCGGCGGAGCGGCAGGCGAAGCTCGGCGCGCCGGCCCGCGCGATGAACGACTCGGCAGCGACCGTGTTGGCGACGGGCCTCGCGAAGCTCGGGTTGATCGAGTCACCGACGGCGATGTACGACTGTAGAGGCGGGCCGTCGCCGACACAGTGCCCGCAGTATCAGCTCTACTACATGCACGGGCTCGGGCACGGCATCGGGCTCGAGGTGCACGACCCGGAGCAGTACTACTACACGGCGAAGCTCGCGCCCGGCAGCGCCTTCACGATCGAGCCGGGCATCTACGTGCGTGAGCACGTGCTGGACGAGATGCCGGACACGCCGCGCAACCGCGAGATCGCGGCGAAGCTTCGCACCATGGTCGCGTTCTACAAGAACGTCGGCGTGCGGATCGAGGACGACTACGTCGTCACGGACGCGGGCGTCGAATGGATCTCGAAGGCACCGCGCGAGATCGCCGAGCTCGAGGCGCTGATGAAGGAAGGCAGCGCCGGGCCGGCGAAGCGCGACGCGGCGCTGGTGGACAGATACCGGGAGAAATGATTGCCGTCGGGCACCGCCGCGCTTCGCGCGGCGGCGCCCGACCAGTCACGCCGCGTAGACCTCGAAGATTCCCGCCGCTCCCATTCCGCCACCGATGCACATGGTGACGAGGCCATGCCCGCCGCCGCGCTTCCCCAGCTCGTGCACGAGCTGCGTCGTCAGCTTCGCGCCGGTGGCGCCGAGTGGATGACCGAGCGCGATCGCGCCTCCGTTCACGTTCACCTTGTCCTCGGGAACATCGAGCTCGCGCAACACCGCGAGCACCTGTGCGGCGAACGCCTCGTTGAACTCGATCAGGTCCAGATCCTTCATCTTCAGGCCGGCCTTTGCGAGCGCCTTCGGAACCGCCTTGATCGGGCCGACGCCCATGATGTCCGGATCCACACCGGCGACGGCGAAGGTGACGAACCGCGCGAGCGGCGTCAGCCCCAGCTCGTCGGCGCGCGAGCGTCGCATAAGGAGTAGCGCCGCTGCGCCATCGGAGTACGGGCTCGCGTTGCCCGCCGTGACCGAGCCGTTGACCTTGAACGCCGGCTTCAGCTTCGCGAGTCCTTCCGCGCTCGTGTCGGCGCGCACGAGCTCGTCCTTCGCGAACGTTCCCGTTTGCACCGTCTTCTCCGTCCCGTTCCAGGTCACCTTCTCGACCGGCACCGGCACGATCTGTCCGTCGAACGCGCCGTTGCCGAGCGCCTTCGCCGCCTTCTGTTGACTGCCGAGCGCCCATGCGTCCTGATCGGCGCGGCTGATCTTCCAGCGCTCCGCGACGCGCTCCGCGGTGAAGCCCATCCCGATGTACGACTCCATTGCTTCGGGATCGAGTCGAGCGTGATAGCCCGACATGGGGACCTGGCTCATCATCTCGATGCCACCGGCGAGCACGACGTCGGCCATCCCGCTCATGATCTGCATCGCGCCGTTCGCGACGGTCTGCAATCCCGACGAGCAGAACCGGTTGATCGTCTGCGCGGGCACTTCGACCGGAAAGCCCGCACGCAGCGCGCTCAACCGCGCGACGTTCAATCCCTGCGACGCCTCGGGCATCGCGCAACCCCATGCGATGTCGTCGACGATCGCCTTGTCGACACCGACCCGGTTCACCGCTTCGTTCATCACGAGCGCCGACAGCTCCACCGGATGCGTCGAGCTCAGCGCGCCGTCCTTCTTCCCCTTGCCGACCGCCGAACGCACCGCCGATACGATCACGACTTCATTGTTGTCGGACATTTGGAGCTCCTGTAACCGGTGAGTCAGTGAATCGGTGAATCCGTGAAGCTGGTGAATCGGTGAGTCGGTGAGTCGGTGAATCGGTATGGCGGCTGGTGACTCGGTGACTCAACAACAAATGGCTACGACCAGCCTGGAGCCTTCTCGACGCATTCTCCACGCGGGTTGTGGCCAGTGCCGTGGAGTCACCGAGTCACCAGCCGATTCACCGTCTCACCGATTCACCGATTCACCGATTGCCCTTTCACGACCCATTCCCAGATCGCCCATCGCCTCAATTCCTCAGCGGCTTGCCCGTCTTGAGTGTGTAGGCGATACGCTCCTGCGTCTCCTTCGTACCCAGCAGCCGGAGAAATGCTTCGCGCTCCAGCTCGAGGATGTCCTGCTCGGTCACGGTACGCGGCGGCCC
>DASXHF010000024.1:0-10642 GCA_036488775.1 Gemmatimonadaceae bacterium
GCCAGGGGTCTCGATCGTCACGACGTCGCCGGGAGCGAGGGCGACCCGACACTTGGCGGGCAGCTCGGCGCCGTTGAGGAGATTACGGCCCGGCGCCCCGGCCTGGCCCCCGTTCACGCCCCGCGGCGCGTGGCGCCGGCGTTCGGTGAGCAGCGTGACCGTGCACGGCGCCGTCGCCCGATACGCCCGCACGATGCCGTCCCCACCCCGATGCCGGCCTGCACCCCCTGACCCGTCCCGGAGCTCGTACCGATCGACCCGGAGCGGCGTGGAGCGTTCGAGGGCTTCGACCGGTGTATTCAGCGTGTTGCTCATCCCCACGTGCACGCCGGACGGACCGGGGCCTGCGGAGCTGGCACCCTGACCGCCGCCGAGGGTCTCGTAGAACGTCCATCCGGCGCCGCCGAAGGTGACGTTGTTCATCGTCCCTTGCCCCTGTGCGGCGACGTCCACTCCGGCCGCGCCCAGCGCGGCGAGAATCGTGTCGGCGATGCGCTGCGACATCTCGACGTTGCCGGCCGCCACGGCGGCCGGCCAGCGCGCGTTGATCGCGCTGCGCTCCGGCAGGACGAGATGGATGGCGCGCGCGATGCCGTCGTTGGTCGGTACGTCGTCATCGAGGAGCGTGCGGAGCGCGAACACGGCGGCGGCGCGGGTGACGGCGGCGGGACAGTTCACGTTGCCGGCGACCTGCGGCGCGCTTCCTGTGAAGTCGAGCCGCAGCGTACCGCCACGCACGGCGAGCGAGACGACGACCTCGACGTCGTGGTCGGTCACGCCGTCCCCCTCGAGGCGATCTGCGGCGCGCGCGGAGGCACCCTCCATCGCGGCGAGCCGGGCGCGCACCCGACGCTCCGCGTAGTCGAGCAGCGCGTCGCAGGCGGCGTCGAGCTTGGCGGAGCCAAGGCGGGTGGCGAGCGCCCGCCACCCAGCCGCGCCGGCGGCGCACGCCGCGAGCTGGGCGCCCAGATCGCCACGCCGCTCGGCCGGCGTACGGACGTTCGCCAGCACCAGGCCGAGAATCTCCTCGTTCAATCGCCCCTCGCGCACGAGGCGCACGGGCGGAAGCACGATCCCCTCCTGCACCAGCTCCGTCGCACCCTGAGGCATGCTGCCCGGGCTCATGCCGCCAACGTCGGCATGATGCGCGCGCACCGCGGTGTACGCGGCGACCACGCCGCCGATCTCCACCGCTTCGACCAGCGTGAGATCGGGAAGATGCGAACCGCCGTGATTGGGATCGTTGAGCAGAAAGACGTCGCCGGGCCGGGGATCGCGCGCCCGCACGGCGGCCACCGCTTCCGGCATCGCGCCGAGGTGTACGGGAATGTGGGCCGCCTGCGCGATCATCCGGCCGCGCGCGTCGAACAGTGCGGCGGACGCATCGCGCCGCTCGCGGATGTTCGGCGACAGTGCGCTCCGCACGAGCACCGCACCCATCTCCTCGGCGATCATCGCGACGCCGTGGGCGAGCACGGAGAGCTCGAGTGGATCGATGGCCGCCCGCGTCACGAGTCGATCCCCATGCGCCGCACGCTCCAGCCCCCGCTCTCATGGGCGCGAACGGTCCATCCGCGCGCGACTCGCAGCGTCGCGCCTGGCAGCACGACGACCGCGGGCCCTTCGAGCTGTACCTCGAGCTCGCCGCCATCGTCGACGCGGTCCGCGTCGCGCCACCGCGAGGGTCCCTGGCGCTCGAATCGCACCGGATGCGCCGGCCCGCTCGCGACGTGACGGATGCCGATCAACTCGACCGGGCTGTCGAGCGTGAAGCCGTTGCGCTGCGCGTGGAGCGCGGCGAATCGCGTCGCGATGGCGCCGCCGTCATCGGCCGGCTCGATCGGGACGTCGAGCTCGTGTCCTTGCCCCGCGTAGCGCGCGCGGCCGATCCACCGCCGCTCCCAGTCCGCGGCGCCGGCGACATCGTGTGCGGCCCGCGCCAGGAGCCCGTCGATCGCCGCCGCATCGAGCGCCGACGTTCGCGCGAGCACGCTCACCATGCGCTCGCGCCGCTCCGGAGTGATCGCCAGGCCGAGCGCGCTCAGCGCGCCGGCGTGCGGCGGCACGAAGATGCGGTGCATGCCGAGCTGCTCGGCAAGTCCGCAGCAGTGCAGCGGTCCCCCGCCGCCGAAGGGGACGAGCACGCAGTCGCGCGGATCGACGCCGCGCTCGACGCTGACCCGCCGGAGCGCACGGGCAACGGAGGCATCGGCGATGTCGAGCATCGCCTGGGCGACGCGCGCCGGCTCCGCGTTCAGGTGGCGCGCCAACGTCGCCACGGCACGATGCGCCGCGGCGGTGTCCAGCGTGATGCCGCCGCTCAACGCATGCGCGGTGATGTGACCCAACACGACGTGCGCGTCGGTGATCGTTGGCTGGTCGCCGCCGCGTCCGAAGGCGGCAGGTCCGGGAACGGCCCCGGCGCTTCGCGGTCCCACCCGAAGCGCGCCGCCGTCGTCGATCCAGCCGATGCTGCCGCCCCCGGCCGACACCGTCTCGACGAGCACGCGTGGCAGCGCGATCGGCACGCCGGCCACGCGTCCGCCCGGTTCGACGAGCGGCTCGCCGTCGAGGATCAATCCTACGTCGGCGCTCGTACCGCCGATGTCGACGGTGAGCGCGCTGCGGTGGCCGGCGGCGCGCACCGCCGCCGCCGCGCCCACGACGCCGCCCGCCGGTCCCGAGAGCGCGAGCGACGCGGCGCTGCGCGCTGCTTCGTGCACCGTGCGCATTCCCCCGCCGGACGTCATCACGCCGGGCGCGGGAACGCCGATCTCCGCCG
Source organism: Gemmatimonadaceae bacterium (assembly GCA_036488775.1). GTDB lineage: Bacteria > Gemmatimonadota > Gemmatimonadetes > Gemmatimonadales > Gemmatimonadaceae > AG11. The sequence goes on from DASXHF010000024.1 coordinate 2,783, forward strand.
CGCGCGCGGTGAGTCGTTCCAGATAGCGCGCCACCCCGGGCCGGAGATACGCCTCGGCGACGGTCGTCGCCGTGCGTTCGTATTCACGGATCTCGGGAAAGACCTCGGACGACAGGACGACGTCCGCCGAGGGCAGCGCGCGGCGGAGCGCCTCGGCGAGGCGGCGCTCGTGTCGATCGTCGGCGTAGGCGTGGAGCAATGCGACCGCCACGACGTCCGGCGACAATGCCCGGACGCGTGCCACCACGTCGTCGAGCGCGCCGGGGTCCAGTGCGAGTTGGACGCCCTCCGGCGCGATCCGCTCCCGCGCGCCGACCGATCGATCGCGCGGCACGAGCGGCGGCGGATGATGACGTGTCAGATCGTAGAGCGATGCGCGATCCTGCCGCGCGACATGCAGCACGTCGGTGAACCCGTCGGTCGCGACGAGCACGACGCGCGCGCCCGAGCGCTCGAGCAGCATGTTCGTCGCGACGGTGGTGCCGTGCACGAATCGCGCGACTGGCGCGCCGCCGAGCGAGGCGAGCGCCGTCGCCACGCCGTCGCTCTGATCGCGCGGCGTGGTCGGCACTTTGCCCGCCGACACCCGGCCGACGGCATCCACGGCGACGAGATCGGTGAACGTGCCGCCCACGTCGACACCGACGGAGAACGCCTTCACGCGGTGGCGGTGCGCCGCGACAGCGGAAGCCAGAGCGACGCCGCGAGCGCGAGATGCACGGGCAGGAACAGCGCGACCAGCGGCAGATTGTCCTGCCCGCCCGGGGTGAGCGCGAGCGCCAGCCCGACGAGCCCCATCGCGGCGACGAGGACGCCGACGACGCGGGCCTTGCCCACACCACGGCCTCGAAGCAGCGCCGCAAACACGAGCACCACGAGCAGCAGCGACAGCGGCGACAGCAGGAGCAGGTTCTCATTGCTCCGCCAGAAGACGTGCCTGGTCGCGATCCACATGTAGATGAGCAGCGTGCCGAGCGTCCCGCAAACGAGCGACCAGAGCGCGCCGACGAGCGCCAGCCCCCACGCCGCGCCGCGGCGCGACCGCATCATCACGCGAAGGACGAGAACGAGGAGCGCCAGCAGGAGTCCGAGAATCAGGAATCGCGGCAGCAGGTCGGGCGGGTCGCGCGCCTCGAGGACGGCGGGAGTGCCGCCGGTGGGAGCGATCGTTCGCTCGTCGGCCACGAGCGGCACGGTGCCGCCGTCGGGGGTGGGAACGCGAACCCGACGCACGCCGTCGCGAAGGCGCATGGGAATGAAGAACGACTCCCATTGCGTCAACGGCACGTCGGCAGGGCGGCCGAGCGCGACGTCGATCCCTGTCTGGATCGGGACGTCTCCGTCGGTGAGGCGCAGACTCTCGCTGCGATACGTGAGCGCCGTGCTGATGGTGTCCGTCGCGCGGCGAAGCTGGCCGTCGAGCGCGCGATCCACGGCGTCGCGCAGCCGGGTGGAGCAGTTGTCGCGGAAGTAATCGTACCGGTAGAACTTGTTCTCCTCCTCCGCGTTCCAATGGACGAAGTCGCGCAGCGACTCGGCCTGCGCCTGGGTGAGATTGAGCCGCTGCAGGGTGATGGGGCGTCCGATGCCGTGATAGGCCGCCACCATGCCGATCGCGTCCTCTCCGCCCATCCAGTACTTCGTGTCGCCCGAGAGAAAACGCTTGATGAAGTCGGGCTGGTCGAAGTCGAACAATCCCCAGTTGTACGCGACGTCGGTGCCCGTGTGCTCGTCGTGGATCCAGAGCGCGTTATGCCCGAATCGCTCCCACACCGCGTCGCCGGGCCCGAAGGTGACGAGCGTGACCGAGACCTCGGGCGCCGCGGCTACCGCGGAGCGAGCGGTGTTGGCGACGACGTGCGTCGTGTCTTTCGCGGCGTGCGTTGGCGCGGGAACGGCTTTCGGCTTCGGCTTGCGCCGCTGTTTGGGCGCTGCGTGCGCCTTCGGTCGCGGACGGCCGCGCTGCGGTGCCGGAACCGTGTGACGTGTCTGCGCCTCCGCGCCCACTGCCCCGAGGACGACGAGCGCCAGTGCGAGCACGTGGCGGGCGTTCACAGGCGGATCTCTTTGCCTTCGTCAGCCGACTTGTAGATCGCCTCGACGATCCTGTGCAGCGCGACCTGATCGGTCGGCGCCTCGTACTCGCTCTGCCCCGCGATGACCGAGACGAAGTGCGCCAGCTCGGCGCGGTACGACTGGAGGAATGCGCTGTCGCGCGCCGAGGCGCCGCGCGGTGACACGTCGGTCGGCCGTCCGTGCAGCTCCTTCACGACACGCAGCGGCGCGAGCCGCGTGCTGCCGCGCGTGGAGAGCGTCTCGAACCACCAGCGCTCCTCCTCGCCCACGTAGGTGCCGAGCACGTCGAAGTTGAACGCGATCCCGGACGCGAACCTGATCTGCACGAGCATCGCGTCCTCGACCGCGTTCTTGCCGCTGCCGCGTTCCATCGACGCCACGACGCGCTCGGGCTCGGGGAAGTCGGAGAGCCAGAGGGCGAGGTCGAGCAGTGGGATCCCGTAGTCGAAGAAGGCACCCCCGCCCGACTCGGCGCGGCGGTCGCGCCACCCCTGCTCCGATCGCTTGTGGTGATAGGCGCCGGCGCGCACGCCGGTCAGCCGGCCGAGCTCCCCGCCGCGCAGAAAACCGGCGAGCGCCTGCACGTCGCTTCGGAAGCGGTAGTTGTTCGCCACCAGCACCTTCCGGCCGGCGCGCGCCGCCGCGTTCACGATCCGCTCCGTGCCGCGCGAGGACAGGGACACCGGCCGCTCGCAGAGGACGTCGATCCCGGCGGCGATCGCGCTCAGGACGTGCGGCTCGTGAAGGTGATTCGGTGTCGCGATCACGACGGCACCCAGGTCGCTCCCCTCGAAGAGGTCCTCGATGTCGGTGTAGACGTCGGGGATGTCGAAGCGGTCGGCGAGCGCGCGAGCCTTCGGTCCGTCGTTGTCGCAGATCGCGACGAGCGACGCGCCGCGCATCTTCGACAGCACCGGTAGGTGGGTGAGCTGCGCGATCGCGCCGGCTCCCACGACACCGATGCGCACGGGTTCCGTCATGTCATCCGTCTCCGGAAGGTGGGGCGAGGAGTGCGAGCGGGGAAAGGCGTCAGTCGATCGGTCCCACGGTCGTGCCGGGATAGTAGGTGCCGAGAATCGTGCGGAAGTCCTGGCCCGCGCGCGCGCGCCCGATCGCACCGGCCTGACACATCCCGACACCGTGCCCGTTGCCGCCGCCGTACAACGTCAGGGACTCCACGCCCGACGCCCCCACCACTGCGTCGATCGAAAAATACGTGCTGTACAGCAACTCGCCACTCGGCAACCGCAGCGCGGCGCGCACCTCGTTGCCGCGCAGCGCCCACTGGCCGCGGTCGGTCTCGATGGCCATCGTGGCCACGCGACGACCTGGCGTCACGTCGTTGACGGTCACGGCGCGTATGGCGCCGACGCCCGCGGGCCCGCCGGGCAACGATCGCAGGTACCGCGCAACGGATTCGCGCAGCTGCACGCCCGTGAAGGTGCGGGTCCAGCGGAACTTCGGCGCGCCGTCGCAATAGAATCGATCCGTGCCCGGGATCTGATCGCTCACGCGCTGCAGGTACGGCTCGCCGCCGCTGCGCCACACGTCCTGCGGCTCGGCGGTGCTGCCGCCGCAGGTCGAATGATACGGCGCGTTGACGACGTGCCCGTCGTAGAGCAGCACGAGACCCGCCGTCGCATCGACCGCCTGATTGCCGACCGAGGTCTCGGCGCTCGCGCCGCCGTACACCTGATCCTGCACCGTGGCCGACATGTCGTACGAGCGATTCGTGCCGGCGAGGTGCATCACGGCATAGCTGCGCGCCGTCACCGCCTGTGCCTCCACCGCCGCCACGTCTCCGAGCGCCGCCGTCCCGATCTCGAGCGGCACGACGCCTCGAAGGTAATCGTCCATCCGCAGACGGTTCACGACGAGGAGCGCGCCGTCCGCCACGCTGATCAGCAGCTCGCCGCGCCACCGCTTGCCGTTGAACGTGATCGTTCCGCGCTCGGTCGCCGGACGCACGACGATCGGACTGTCACGCAGAGGCACCGGTCGCGAATCCTCATGCCGCGCGCTCACGACGTGCCCGTCGCTTTCGAGCAGCCAACTCTCGTGCGGCTGCGGCGCGCCGAGCAGTGTCTGTCCATCCGCGGCATACAGCGCCCACTCGCCGTCGGAGGTCAGGCGAACCTGGGTCGCCCGGGCCGCGAGCGCGATGCGCACGACCCGTGACGACGCGTCGCGCGGACCGCCGGCCCGCCTCGGCGCCGCGACGTCGCCGTTGGCGGTTCGTCGCGCGCCCGCCGACGGACGCACGGGGGTTCGGCCCGCGCAGGCAATTGCGGTGGCGATGGCCGCCACCACGGCGGCCGCGAGCGCCCCGGAGCGGACGGCGTTACGAGCGGGCGTGCGCCAACGCGGCATCGAGCCGTTCGAGCGTGAGCGCGATCTCGGCATCGCCGTGCGCCGCCGAGACGAATCCCGCCTCGAACGCGGAGGGCGCGAGGTAGACACCCCGCTCGAGCGCGGCGTGAAAGAAACGGCGAAAGAGCCCGACGTCGGCCGACTTCGCGTCCGCGAACGACCGTACCGGCTCGGCGCGAAAGAAGAAGCCGAACATCGAGCCCGCCGAGTCGGCGGTGAACGGCACGCCGCGCCGCGCCGCGATCCCGCGCAGTCCCTCGACCAGCGCGCGCGTGCGGGACGCGATCGACTCGTGGACCGTCGTCGTCAGAGCGGTCAGCGTCGCGATCCCGGCCGCCATGGCGAGCGGGTTGCCTGAAAGCGTGCCGGCTTGATAGACCGGGCCGGCCGGTGCCACGAGCTCCATGAGGTCGCGCCGACCGCCGTACGCCGCGACCGGCAGGCCGCCGCCGATCACCTTGCCAAGCGTCGTGAGATCGGCAGTGACGCCGAACCGTTCGGCCGCGCCGCCAGGCGCGATCCGGAATCCGGTCATCACCTCGTCGAACACCAGCAGCGCGCCGGACGCCGTCGCGAGCCGGCGCAGCGCCGGAAGGAACGCCGGATCGGGGGCGATGAATCCTGAATTCCCGACGACCGGCTCGACGACGATCGCCGCGACGCGATCGCTGTGCACGCGCAGAATTTCCTCGACGCCGTCCACATCGTTGAATGGCGCGGTGAGCGTGAGCTCGGCCAGCGCCGCCGGCACGCCGGGCGAGTTCGGTAGGCCGAGCGTCGCGACGCCGGACCCGGCGCGCACGAGATAGCTGTCGGCGTGCCCGTGATAGCAACCGTCGAACTTGAGCAGCAGGTCGCGCCCCGTCGCGGCGCGCGCCAGGCGCAGCGCGCTCATCGTCGCTTCCGTGCCGCTCGAGACGAAGCGCAGCATCTCGAGGTGCGGCATGCGCTGCTGCACCAGCTCCCCGAGCGTCACCTCGAGCGCCGTGGGAATGCCGAAGCTCGTGCCGCGCACCATCGCCTCGCGCAGCGCGTCGAGCACCACCGGCGGCGCGTGGCCGAGCACCAGCGGGCCCCACGAGAGCACGTAGTCGAGGTATTCGTTGCCGTCCACGTCCCAGATGCGCGCGCCGGCACCCCGATCGACCACGAACGGCTCGCCGCCCACGCCCGTAAAGGCGCGCACGGGCGAGCTCACGCCCCCCGGAAAGAGCGCGCGAGCCCGCGCCATCAGCTCGCCGGACCGTGCGCTCACCGGCCGAAGCTGCCGATCGTGCTCGCGACCATCGGGAGTGCGCGCGACCGGCGCACCGCCGTCGCAGGCGCATCGACGACGCGCTGGAGCGTGGCGCGGAAGTCGACGTCGTCCTCCACATTCACGATCGCCGCGTCGACGATCGTGCCGGCCGCCAACGTCGCCGCCCCCTCGACGTACGCGATCCCGTCGACGTCGTCCGCCTGCCACACCGTGCGGCCCACGGCCTCGCCGTCCACCGTGCGATCGATCATCGTCCGGACCGTGCGGCCGATGTGACGCTCGTATCGCTCGGCGGTGATCTGGCGCTGCAGCTCCATCAGCCGCTCGAGCCGCTCGCGCTTCACCGACTCCGGGACGTCGTCGTCCATCTCCGCCGCGCGCGTCCCTTCCTGTGGGGAGTACGTGAACGCACCCACCCGCTCGAACTGGATCTCCTCGAGAAACGCCATGAGCTGCGCGAAGTCGTCGTCGGTCTCCCCGGGAAAGCCGACGATGCACGTGGTGCGGATGGCGAGATCGGGCACCACGTCGCGCAGCCGGCGCACGCGATCGCGAATTGTGCGCTGCCGCTCAGGACGACGCATCCGCGCCAGCACCGCGTCGGACGCGTGCTGCATCGGCATGTCGAGATAGGGCAGCACGCGCGACTCGCGCGCCATCACGTCGAGCAGGCGCGGTGTGATGCCGGAGCTGTACAGATAAAGCATGCGGAGCCACGGGATGTCCGTCTCCCGCACGAGACCCTCCAGCAGCTCGGGCAGCGTGAAGCCGTCGCGCCGGTCGCGCCCGTAGTGCGCCAGATCCTGCGCGACGAGATTCACTTCGCGCGCGCCCTGCGCTTCGAGCAGCTGGGCCTCGCGGATCACCTCGTCGAGGGCGAACGAGCGATGCTTGCCGCGCATGAGCGGGATCGCGCAGAACGCACAGCCGTGATCGCACCCTTCGCTCACCTTGAGATACCGGATGTGCGGCAGCTCGCCGGCGAAGAGCCGAACACCCGGGTGGAGCGACGGCTGCTCGCCGATCAGGCCGCGCGCCTCGAGCTCGGGGATCAACCGATCCACCTCCGACGAGCCGAGAAAGAGGTCGACCTCGGGCAGCGCCTCGACGAGCTCGGTCTTGTGGCGCTGTACCATGCAGCCCACCGCGACGACGGCCCGGCAGCTCCCGGTGAGCTTCAGCTCACCAGCCTGCACGATCGCATCGAGCGACTCCTTCTTGGCCGCGTCGATGAAGCCGCAGGTGTTGATGAGGATCACCTCGGCGTCCGCGAGCTCGTCGGTGTATTCCGCGCCGCGATCGGCGAGCTGCGCGAGATACCGCTCGCTGTCGACGGTGTTCTTGTCGCAGCCAAGCGTGATGAAGCCGACTTTCATGCGGCGCGGCGGGGGCGGACGGAACCGAGATGGGGCACTCCGGAAAGCTAGTCGGAGTCGCCTCGGCGGTGCACTGCGATCACTTACCGGTAGTTCCCGAATTGAAGCTGCACGCCGAAATCCTTGCTCTTGAGTAGCGCGATCGCCTCCTGCAGGTCGTCGCGCGACGGGCTGGTGACCCGCACCTGCTCTCCCTGGATCGCCGCCTGTACTTTCTTCAGCTTCGCGTCCTTGATCGCTGCAGCGACCTTCTTCGCGGTGTCGGCGTCGAGCTGCATTTTGAGCTTCACCTCGCGCCGCACCGTGTCGCCGCCCGCCTGCTTGATCTCGCCGACGTCGAGATTCTTCACCGGAACGCCGCGCTTGATCAGCTTCGCCTGAACCACGTCGAACAACGCGCGCATCTGAAAGTCGCTGTCGGCTACGAGCGCAATCAGCTCTTCGGCGCGCTTGAACTCGATGCTCGAGTTGGAGCCTTTGAAATCGTAGCGCTGCGCAATTTCCTTCTGCGCCTGGTTGATCGCGTTGTCGACTTCCTGCAGGTCGACACCGGTGGTGACGTCGAACGATGCGTTCTGGGGCATATCAGCCGAGGTACGACTCCAGCGCTCGCGCGCGTGACACGTGGCGTAGCCGCGACAACGCTTTCTCCTTGATCTGACGCACGCGTTCGCGCGTGATGCCGAGCAAGGCGCCGATCTCCTCGAGCGTCATCGGCTCGCTGCCGTCCAAGCCGAAATAGAGGCGCAGAATCTTCGACTCGCGCTCCTTCAAGTGCGA
>DASXHF010000027.1:0-10473 GCA_036488775.1 Gemmatimonadaceae bacterium
GCGTTGACGTTTTCCGCCACGGTGCGGAAGCGCGCTTCGGAGTCGCGGAGCTCCTCGTCCACGGCGCGCGGCGCGGTGGCGCGAACGGCGCAGAGCACGCTTCCGTCGGGCAGTTGGGTGGACCTGACCTCCGCCTCGACGGTCGTGCCGTTCGCGCCACGTAGGCGGCGATGGGTCGTGCGGGACCCCTCCATGGTGATGCGCGCCGTCTCGAGGGGATGGGCACCGAGGTCGCCGGCGTCGATGAGCTCCGCCAACGAACGGCCCACCAGCTCCTGGGGGGAGACGCCGAGGAGCTGACCGATGGCGCGGTTGGCCGCAACGATCCGAAACGAGCTGTCGATCACCGCCAACCCATCGGCGGCGTGATCGAACATGGCGTGGTAATCGAGCGGCGGCACGGTGGCGAGAGTGGTGGGTGAGCCGGTCCGGAGCCTGCTACGCAATTGCAGGGCAAGCGTCGCGACCGACGCTCGATGAAATATGATCGGCCTGCCAGGGCAGGCGTTGCACCCTCAGGGCGTGGGACGAAGACGGCGTGCTCTACTGCCAAGGTCGCCGCCGCGGCGTAGATTCTGGGGTTCGTTCGTTGCGTTTCTTTCCGCTCTAGGGCCGTGAATGCAGGCCATGCCAGAACCCACCCTCCGACTCGCCCGATCCGAACCGGCGCCAGCAGGCATGCCGGCCGCGCCGGCGCGTCTGACCGACGACCAGGTCGAGCGCAATCCGGGCACGGCGCTGGATCTCGACATTATTCGATCGCTTCGCGTCAACCGGAGCGCCGTGGAACGGCGTGCCGCGACGATTCCGACGCGGCGCACGGTGAAGAAGGAGTGGCAGGCGGCGTGGCTGCTGCGCGCGGTCACGTTGATCGATCTCACGACGTTGGCCGGGGACGACACGGCTGGCAACGTACGCCGCCTGTGCGCGAAGGCCGCCCGTCCCGTGCGGCACGACCTGCTGCAGGCGCTCGGCGTCGATGACCTGGATCTCACCGTCGGCGCGGTGTGCGTCTACCACGCGATGGTGGCGACGGCGGTGGACGCGCTGCGCGGCACGGCGATTCCCGTCGCGGCGGTGTCCACCGGCTTCCCGGCCGGCCTCTCGCCGCTCGAGGAGCGGGTGCGCGAGATTCGCGCGTCCGTCGCCGCCGGGGCGAGGGAGATCGACATCGTCATCACGCGCGGCCACGTGCTCACGGGCAACTGGCAGGCACTGTACGACGAGGTGCGACTGTTCCGCGACGCGTGCGGCGACTCGCACATGAAGGCGATCCTCGCCACCGGCGAGCTGGCGACGCTGGGCAACGTCGCGCGGGCGAGCATGGTCGCCATGATGGCCGGCGCCGACTTCATCAAGACGTCGACCGGGAAAGAAGGGGTGAACGCCACCCTGCCCTTCTCGCTCGTGATGGTGCGCATGATCCGTGAGTATCACGAGGCCACCGGCTTTGCGGTGGGATACAAGCCGGCAGGCGGCATTCGCAGCGCCAAGAGCGCGCTCGAGTACCTGTACCTCATGAAAGAAGAGCTGGGGACGCGCTGGATGAAGCCGGATCTGTTCCGCTTCGGCGCGAGCGCGCTGCTCACGGACATCGAGCGGCAGCTCGAGCACTTCGTCACCGGACGCTATTCGGCGGCGCATCGTCATCCCATGGTGTGAGCATGACATCGGTCCGAGAGATCTTTCACACGATGGAATACGGTCCCGCACCCGAGACCGACGCACCGGCGCGCGAATGGCTCGAGGCGCACGGGCCGCGATTCGGCCATTTCATCGACGGACGGTGGACGAAGCCGTCGCACACCTTCGACGTAAGCGATCCCGCTACCGGGCGGTCGCTTGCCGCGGTATCGCAGGGAACGAAGAAGGACGTCGACACGGCAGTGAAGGCGGCGCGGCGCGCGCTGGCCGCCTGGCAGGCGTTGTCGGGCCACGAGCGCGCGCGGTACATGTACGCGCTCGCGCGCGCGGTGCAGCGCAACGCGCGCCTGCTCGCGGTGCTCGAGTCGATGGACAACGGCAAGTCGATCCGCGAGACGCGCGACATCGACATCCCGTTGGTCGCGCGGCATTTCTATCACCACGCCGGCTGGGCACAGCTGCTGGAGACGGAGTTTCCCGGCCATCACGGCGCGGGCGTCGTCGGACAGATCATACCGTGGAACTTCCCGCTGTTGATGATGGCGTGGAAGGTCGCGCCGGCACTCGCAGCCGGCTGCACGATCGTCATCAAGCCGGCCGAGTTCACGCCGCTCACCGCTCTGGCGTTCGCCGAGATCGCGGAGTCGGTGGGACTGCCGCCGGGGGTGTTGAACGTCGTGACCGGCGACGGCAGCACGGGCGCCGCGATCGTCGAGCATCCCGACGTCGACAAGATCGCTTTCACCGGGAGCACCGAGGTCGGACGCATCATCCGCAAGGCGACGGCCGGCTCGGGGAAGAAGCTGTCGCTCGAGCTGGGCGGAAAGTCGCCATTCATCGTGTTCGACGACGCGGATCTCGACTCGGTGGTGGAAGGGGTCGTCGACGCGATCTGGTTCAACCAGGGACAGGTGTGCTGCGCCGGCTCGCGTCTTCTCGTGCAGGAAGGGGTCGCCGACCGGTTGATCGCCAAGCTGCGCGCGCGCATGGAGACGCTGCGGCTCGGCAACCCGCTCGACAAGGCGGTGGACATGGGCGCGATCGTCGCGCCCGTGCAGCTCGAGCGCATTCGCACGCTCGTCGACAAGGGACGCGACGAGGGCGCCGAGATGTGGCAGCCGTCGTGGGCGTGTCCGCAGGAGGGTTGCTTCTATCCGCCGACCCTGTTCACCAACGTGCAACCGTCGTCGTCCATCGCGCAGGTGGAGATCTTCGGTCCGGTGCTGGTGACGATGACCTTCCGCACGCCGGCCGAGGCGGTCGCGCTGGCGAACAACACGCAGTACGGGCTGGCGGCGAGCGTGTGGAGCGAGAGCATCAACCTCGCGCTCGACATCGCGCCGAAGATCAAGGCCGGCGTGGTATGGATCAACTCGACGAATCTGTTCGATGCGGCGGCGGGATTCGGCGGGTATCGCGAGTCGGGGTTCGGTCGCGAGGGTGGTCGCGAAGGGATGTACGAGTATCTCAAGCGCGACCGCGAGGTGTCGGCCACTGACGACCTCGCGGTGGGCCGTGCGAAGGCGCGAGCCCGCGCGGGCAAGGCGGGGGCGAAGGCCGGTGCCAAGCCGATTCGCCGCGCGGCCGAGCTGAAGGACGCCGACCGCGGCGGCCCGCAGGTGGATCGCACGGCGAAGCTGTTCATCGGTGGAAAGCAGGCGCGGCCCGATTCGGGCTATTCGCTCCGCGTCGTCAGCCACGACGGGCTCATAATCGGCGAAGTCGGCAATGGCAACCGGAAGGACATCCGCAACGCCGTCGAGGCGGCGCACGGGGCGTACGGCGGCTGGTCGAAGGCGACGGGACACAACCGCGCGCAGATTCTGTACTACATCGCCGAGAATCTCGCGGCGCGGTCGGACGAGCTGGGTCGGCGCATCACCGCCATGACCGGCACCGACGGCGCGGCGGAGGTCGAGGCCTCGGTGCGGCGGCTGTTCACCTACGGCGCGTGGGCGGACAAGTACGATGGGCAGGTGCATCAGGTTCCGCTGCGCGGAGTCGCGCTCGCGATGCACGAGCCGATCGGGGTGATGGGGCTCGCCGCGCCGGAGGAGCTTCCACTGCTCGGCCTCGTCTCGCTCATCGGGCCGGCGATCGCGGTGGGAAACACGGTCGTCGCGATTCCCAGCGAACGAGCGCCCCTTGCCGCCACCGATTTCTATCAGGTGCTCGAGACGTCGGACGTTCCGGCGGGCGTGATCAACATCGTCACCGGCTTGAAGGACATCCTGGCCAAGACGGTCGCCGAACACGACGACGTGGATGCGATGTGGTATTTCGGCAGCCGCGAAGGCGTGCGGGCGGTGGAGCTGGGCTCCGCCGGTAACATGAAGCGCACCTTCGCCGAGTGGGAGCCGCGCGACTGGGCGTCGGGCGAGCAGGGTGAAGGGCGCGAGTTCCTCCGCGAGGCGACCCAGGTCAAGAACATCTGGATCCCGTACGGGGAGTAGGACGTGGCGCGACGGCCGGCCATCACCGAGCTGTTGGTCGAGCACACCGGCACGGGATCCGCGGCGGCGGATGTGTCGCACGCATCGCCGTCGGAGAGTGAGGCGCTTGCGGTGCAGTCCCAGCGCGCGGCGGCGATGGAGCAGATCGCGATGCTCGCCGCGACGGCGCTGCGGGCGCCACTGGTGTTCATCGCGCTCGTCAGCGACGACGGCGAGCGGGCGTGTTACGTGGCGGGCGAGGACGCCCTTCCCTGGACGGCCCGCGACGAGGCCGCGTTCTGGGACTCCGGGCTGCTGGAGCTGCTGAGCGGCGGGCCGGTGGAGCTGCGCGATCTGACGCGCAACCAGCCGGTGGAGCAGCTCAGGCGGTTCGCCGGCCTTCGCATCGGGTCACTGCTCGGTGTTCCGGTTCGGTCCGCCTCCGACCATCTTTACGGCGTGATCGGCGCGACGTACGCGCAGCCAACGGTGTGGAACGAAGACGACGCCGAGATGCTGCAGCAGTTCGCGCGCATGGCGGCGTCCGATCTCGAGCTGCGACGCGTGGTGGAGGAGCACGAGGAGCGGGAGCAGCGCCTCGCCTTTCACGTCGATCACGATCCACTGACGGGACTTTCCACTCGCGCCGTGCTCCTGGAGCGGCTGCGCGAGGCACTCGAACGGCCTCCCATGCAAGACGCCGAGGAGCTCACGTTGCGCCCGTCGCTCGACGACACCATTCAGATCCCGTCCGACGATCTCGTCGCGGTGTTCTATCTCGACATCGACGATTTCCGCAAAGTGAACGAGCGGTACGGTCATCGCGTGGGCGACCGGATGCTCGCGACCGTGGGACGCCGGCTGCATCGCGCCGCGGGAGGCGATGCGACGGTGGCGCGGCTCGCCGGGGTGCAGTTCGCGGTGCTGATGGAGCGGATGACGTCCAGTGAGGCGGTGGACGTGTTGGCGGAGGATCTTCGCTCGGCGGTCGCGCAGCCGATCTCCGTGGGCACCGAGCAGGTGTCGCTCTCCGTGAGCGTCGGCGCGGTGTCGAGCGCGACGACGGCGCGACTCGCCGAACATCTGCTCCACGGCGCCGATCACGCGATGGCGTATGGGCGCCGCGAGCTGCAAGACGACGAGGCCGCGGTGACGCCCCCCGCGTCCACCGATGTCGATCTCGTTCGACCGGGTTCGATGCAGGACGTCGAGGTCGCGCTCCCGGTGGCGATCGAAGCGGCGCCGTCCCGTCGTCCGCCGCCCGCGTTCGAGGCGCTCGCGGGGGGAGGGCGTGGACGTCCGTCGGAGGGATGGCTCGCCAGCATCCGCCGGATGTGGCGGCATCTCACCGGAATGATTCGGGAGGCGGCGGACTATGCGACGGTGGACGCCGGCATGGTGCGGTTCCGCGTCGAGAGCGTGCCGCTCAAGCCGCTGTTCGACGAGCTGCGCGAGGAGATCGTGCCGGATGTCTACGCGCGCGGAGTGCGCTATCACCCCGGTGTGGTGCCGGATGACCTCGCGGTGCGGGCCGATCCGGCCAAGGTGCGAAAGGTGCTCCGACAGCTCGTCAGCAACGCGGTGAAGTTCACCGGCCCGGGCGGCGAGGTCCTGGTGCGCGTGGAGCCGGTGGGCCCGGTGGTGCACATCCACGTGCGAGACATGGGACCGGGGATTCCGGGTGAGAAGCTCGGCCGCGTGTTCGATCCGTACTTCGCCGTGAACCGCCGCGCGCTGGCGTGGACGGATCGCGGGTTGGGACTCGGCCTCGCGATCACCCGCCGTTATGCCGAGGGGATGGCGGGAGCGGTGCACGTGGAGAGCGGGGTGGGAAGCGGGAGCACCTTCACTCTTACGTTGCTTCGCGCGTAGCCGGGATCACGGGACGAGCGGTCGCGGCAGCCGGATCTGGCCCAGACGCCGACACCGGTCCCCGTCGCCGTCCAGTTACTCGCCGTGACGACGGGCCGTCCTACTCCACCATGGCCGCGCCCAGACCCGTCGCTCCCGTCATAACGGGCTCCGTTCCGCTCGCGTCCGCCGCTGACGCGGCGCCGGCGCTCGCGGTCCATGGACCGCTGGCCGCAGCCATGGAACGGCTCGTCGAGCTGGCGGCGAGCGCGCTGCGCACCCCGTTCGCCTTCATCATCCTCACCGGCGACGACCGGCGTTGCTTCGGTGCGGGACCAGGGCTCCCCTCGTGGGCGACCCACGACGCCGGCGCCTTCTGGCGCTCCGGGATCGTCGACCTCATCAGCGCCGCCCCGGTCGAGATGCGCGACCTCACGCGCGATCTCAGCGCCGACCAGCTCGCCGCCGCGGCGGAGCTCGGGATCGGCTCGCTGCTCGGCGTCCCCATTCGAGCGGCGACCGGACAATCCATTGGAGTCTTCTGCGCCGCCGATCCGCAGCCGACGCAATGGAACGAGGATGACATGGACATGCTCGAGCGCTTCGCCGGCACCGCGGCGAGCGACTACGAGCTGCGTCATTCACTTGCCGAGCACGAAGCCAACGAGCGGCAGCGCGGTGTCGACTCGACGCACGATCCGCTGACCGGCCTCGCCAACCGTGCCGTGCTCGTCGACCGGCTCCGGTTCGCCCTGGCGCGGGCATCGGCCAGGCCCGTCGCGCCGATCGTCGACGACGACACCACCAGCTCCATCGAAGCGCCACCGGACGATCTGGTGGCGGTCTTCTTTCTGGACGTCAACGACTTCCGCGGAATCAACGAGCGGTTCGGGCACCACGTCGGTGATCAGCTGCTCGCATCGCTCGGCAAGCGCCTGTCGCAGGTGGCCGGTCCGCACGCCACCGTCGCGCGTCTTGGCGGCGACGAGTTCGCGGTGCTGCTGGAGCGCGTCGACGCGGCCGACGTCGCCGAGGATCTCGCCGAGCAGTTCCGCGTCGCCCTCTCCGCGCCGACGACGATCGGTGGCGAGGACGTGTCGTTGAGCGTGAGCGTCGGCATCGCGCTGAGCACGACCGCGGCCGAGCTGCCCGAGCACGTGCTGCGCGGGGCCGACCTCGCGATGGCGCGGGCGAAGCGGGCCGGCCGCTCGCAGGTGCCGCCCAAGCCCGTGCTGTTCGATTGGAAGATCGCCGCGGAGGCGCGCGCCAAGCGACGACTGCAGGACGAGCTGCGGAAGGCCGTCACGAACGACGAGTTCGTGCTGCACTACATGCCGATCATCTCGCTCGAGACCGTGCAGATCTCGGGCGCCGAGGCGCTGCTCCGCTGGAACCATCCGACGCGCGGGCTGCTCTCACCGTTCGAGTTCCTGTCCGTCGTCGAGGAGCTGGACATCGTCAGCGAGGTGGGGCGCTGGGTGCTGCGTGAGGCGTGTCACCAGGTGCGCGAGTGGAACCAGGAGCTGCCGACCGAGTCGGCGCTCAGCATCGCCGTGAACCTCTCGGCGCGGCAGTTCAACGCGACCGGCTTCCTGGACGACGTCGCGCGGACGATCAAGATCTTCGGCATGCCGCCGGAGCTGCTCGTGCTCGAGGTGAACGAGCGGGTGGTCGCGCAGGATCTCACGCGCGCGGCTGGCGTGCTCACTGGATTGCGCGCGCTCGGGGTGAAGATCCACCTCGACGATTTCGGATCCGGCAACTCGCCGCTCGGCTATCTGCAGCGGCTGCCGCTCGACGGGGTGAAGATCGATCACATCCTGGTGAACCGGATGGATCGCGACGATCGGGCGTTGCGGGTGGTGCGGTCGGTGGTGGGACTGGCGCGCGAGTTCGGCCTGGACGTGGTTGCCGAAGGAATTTCCTCGGCGGGGCACCTCAAGGTGCTGCAAGAGATCGGCTGCACCCACGGACAGGGGCAGCTGTTTTCATCGGCGGTGGAGGCGAGCGGGGTGACGGGGATGCTCAGGGACCGCCCCTGGTAGCAGACGGCGAGCGCGCGCCGCTGCGCCCCGTTGCAGCTCTCTCTGTTCTCCGTGGTAAAATCGCTCTTCAAGCGCATTCAACCACAGAGAACACAGAGAATACAGAGACACACGCCACGACGACGACCTGACTCGATGGGCTCACAACACATGCCCATTCGAGGTTGCATGTTGAGGCTGTTTGCAACATATTTGTTGCACACGCTCGAAGAGGATCATGGCGAAACGCGCTGCCTTGGAAGGACACCGCCTCGCCCTCGCCGAAGCCGCGGTCGAGGCGGGAGAGGTCGCGCTCGGCAGCCGAGCCGCGCTCGCCGCGTGGGTCGGCACGCACCGTAGCCAGATCACGCGAGCCGCCGAGGGCCAGGAAATCGGCGGCGAGGCCGGTTGGCGTCTCACGGTGCTGGCGGCGATCGTCACCGCGTTGCTCGCGATCTACGAGCCCGCCGCCGTGTCGGGATGGTTACACGGCAGCAATCCGCACCTCGGCGACCGGCGGCCGCTCGACGTGCTCGCCGAAGGTGATGTCACCGCCGTCATGGCAGCCGTGCAGGCGACCCGCACCGGAGCGTTTGCCTGAGCGTCGCGCGCCGGGCATGGCGGTGCTTTCCGTGGGATCCCGCTGCACGTGCCGGCACGTCGTTCTCTCCGTCGTACCTCGTCCCGGGGCAGGCCGTCGGCCGGTTCGATCTGCGCGATGCACCCCCCGTTCGATACCTGGCCGAAACGCCGGAGCACGCACTCGGTGAAGCGCTCGGCGCCTTTCGGGGGACCGACTTCCATGAGTCTTATCTAAGGCAGTCTGGACGCGCGCTCGCGCTGGTCGAAGTCACAGTCGCGGCGTCGTTGGTCGCGCGCATTTCGGACTGCACGGATCCCAAGGTCCTGACGGCGCTCGGTATTCGTCCAGACCAGCTTGCACATCACGACCGCGTGTTGACGCAGGCGGTGGCGCGCGGTCTTCACGCGCGCGGGACAGCTGCTGCCGGGCCGGCGGGCCTACGTTGGTGGTCCGCGCTCACCGGTGCGTGGCACACGACCGTGGTCTTCACCGATCGTGCGCGGCACGGAGAGGTGACGTTCGGTTCACCGTATGTGCTCCAACTCACCGAGCCAGCGCTCGGCAAGGCGCTGTCGATTCTGGGGATTCGACGACGCTAGGCGGGCGCCGGTTCCTCTAGGGAAGCCGTCCGTACTTCCTCAGCGCCGCTAGGAGGCGATCCCGCGGCAGCGCGTACACCCGGACGTCGTCCGCCCCCGTCATCGTCTCGGCGGCGAGCATCGCGTTGAGGATCGCCTCTTCCGTCGCCTGAATCGTCGCGCCGAACAACGGATTGATCCGCGCATTCGGCAGCATCGCTGTGGAGACGACGCCGGTGTCGGCCGCCGCATGCGGATTCGCCGTCGAGAAGGCGACGAAGATGTCGCCCGAGCTGTTCTCTCCGCGCCCACCTGACCGCCCGACGCCGAGTGCCGCACGCGCGGCCATCCGCTTGAGCTGGTGTGGAAGAAGCGGCGCGTCGGTGGCAACGATGATGATGATCGAGCCCGCCCCTTCATCGACGTCGGCGCCATCGGTCGACGTAGATCCGCGCGACGACGTCGCCGGCGAGCACCGCGGCATCCCGCGCAGCACCGCGCTGTCGCGCGTCGCCGTGCATGGGAGCAGATCCTGAATCTCCTCGCCGACCGGCACGCCGGCGACGCGCAGCTCACGTCGCGCGCCCATGTTGCACTGCACCAGGACGCCGACGGTGTAGCCGCCCTGGCCCGCGGGCAGCCGGCGCGAGGCGGTGCCGATGCCGCCCTTGAAGCCGTGACAGACCATCCCCGTTCCGCCGCCGACGTTTCCCTCGGCCACGGCGCCGCTGCGCGCGCCGTCGAGCGCGGAGAGGACGTGATCCGGCTTTACGTGAAATCCGTTCAGGTCGTTGAGCCGGCCATCCCACGTCTCGGCGACGACCGGTAGGCCCCACGGTTGCAATCCTGGCCGCGACACCTGCCACTGCAGGATCGCGTCGCGCACGACGCCGACGCTGTGGGTGTTGGTGATCGCCACCGGCCCCTCGAGAATCCCGCTCTCTTGCAGCCAGGTGGTGCCGGTCATCTCACCATTGCCGTTGAGCGTGAACCAGGCGCCGAACACCGGATCCGCGCTCGACTTCCCCCGCGGATGGATGACGGTGACGCCGGTGCGCACCGGCCCCTGCCCGACGACGAGCTTCCCGCTCCCGCTGATCAGCGTCGTGTGCCCAACCTCGACACCGGCGACGTCGGTGATGGCGTCGAGCGGTCCAGTCGTTCCGCCGATCAACGTCGAGATGCCGAGCTCGCGTGCGCGAGGTTTGGGTGACTGTGCAAGGGCCGGCGTGGCAAGAAGAAGGATCGCCGCGAGGACACGAATGCTCGATTGCATGTCGGGAGGTGGCGCGTGTTGGTCGGCATGGCGTGTCCTGAATGGCCACGCAGCCGAACGGCTGAACCGAATACGCGGAAACGAC
>DASXHF010000101.1:0-19930 GCA_036488775.1 Gemmatimonadaceae bacterium
GTTCCCAGCCAGATCAGGATCTGAAACAGGTAGCCGATGTCTCGGTTGAACTCCGTGTAGTGGGTGAAGACGGAGTTCGGATAGCGGGTCGAACACGCCGCCATGAGCAACGCGAGAGCGGCCGGCAGCGCGGCCGCGAGCAGCCGGCGCGGTCGGTGGGGCACGGGCATGCGGATTCCTTGGTCCGGCAGTTTCTGGAGGAGCGCGTTCGCGCAGGGTCGGTGCGCTCGTGCGAGGTCTACAGCCACGGAAAAATACCGGCGGCTCAGGGTGAACGGAAGCCGAGATGCATGGCGCCGTCTGTAGGATTTTCCCCCACGGGCCGCCTCCTGTGCGCCGTCGACTCGTCCGCCGACGCCTTCTACGCGCCGTCCGCCCCTTCCTCCTCCTTCACCGCGTGACTGTCCTTCACACGCACGGCGGCGATGTCGAGTGCCTGTCGCAGCGACCCGACGCCCTCGCGCAAAAGGCGCACCTTCGTCTGCTCGCTCCCCCCTCGTCCCGCGACGAGATTGAGCGCGACGGCCTGGTCCGCGATGAGCCCGAACTGAGGCTTGAGCAGGCCGATCATCGGCGTGAGCGCCCGCTTGACCTGCATGCCATAGAGCGACGTCGGCTGATTGCGCTTCACGGAGAGCGCATACGTCTCGACGATGCCGTGCAGCCGCTGCAGCTGCGCGAGCGCCTCGTCGATCGTCTTGAGCTTCTGTACGCCTGCGCCGTCGAGCTTGGAAGCGGCCATGGAACTCCGGTCAACTGAACGAACAGCGGTCAACGGATCCAAGTGCGGTCAACGGATCTAGGTGCGGTCAACTGATTTGAAGGGCGGTCGGAAATCGGAACGCGGTCGGTTGACCGCTTCTCCATCAGTCGACCGCTCCTCGATCAGTTGACCGCGTCCCTATCAGTCGACCGCTGTTCTTTCAGTTGACCGCAGTTGTCAGTTCTTCACCTTCTCCATTCTAGCGTTCGGCCGGAACTCCCGCCCGGCTTTCGCCTGGGGTTTGCCGTTCAGCCGTACCACGTCGGCGGTGAAGTCCCAACGGCCCTCGAATACGCTCGCCCCGACTCCGTAGGCGTCGACGGGGACGCCGTCGTCCTCGAACGCGCGGATACGTCGAACGTTGAAGCCGCCCGACGCGACGATCCTCACGTGACCGAACCCCTCGGCGTCGAGTGCGTTGCGCACGTTCCAGACGAGCACCGGGTTCACCCCCGTCGGCGGAAACGTTCCCATGCTCGGGATGACCGACTTGTCCACCATGAACTCCGACGTGTCCAGCCGCACGCCCCACAGACGTCCCTCGAGCGCGCGCGCCACCGCGAGGCTCGTCGCCACCGAGTCGTTGTCGTAGTCGACGAGCGCGATGAGCGGCACGTCGGGCGGGATGATCTTCGACACCGCCAGTGCCGCGGCCACGGTATCGCCGTCGTGCGCGGCGATCAGCGCGTGC
Source organism: Gemmatimonadaceae bacterium (assembly GCA_036488775.1). Classification (GTDB taxonomy): domain Bacteria; phylum Gemmatimonadota; class Gemmatimonadetes; order Gemmatimonadales; family Gemmatimonadaceae; genus AG11. Next base: position 1,455 of record DASXHF010000101.1, read on the forward strand.
GGGATGGTGCCGACGCCTCGCTTGCCGGTGAGCAGTCCCTGCGCATCGGTCGACACCGACGCCGCGCCGCCGACGTGCGCCGCCAACCCGTCACCCGGCTGCAGCAGCGCGTGATCGCTCCGCGCGCCGAAGAAGTAGATCGGCTTCGGACGCGCGGCGTCGACGAGAGTCCGCATGTTCGTGCACACGCGGGTGCGCCGCGCGATCGTGCCCAGCACGAGGGTCTCCAGATGCGCGAACAGCGAGTATTCACCGTCGACGAGCAGCACGGTGTCCCACGGCTCGACGCGGTCGCCTTCGTACAGCGCGTGCACCTCGAGCGCCGAGTAGTCCTCGCTGCACAGCTTGAGCAGCGCGACCGCCTCATCGATGCCGCCGAGCCAGCCGGCGCGCTTCGCCGACACCTGCCAGGTCACCGGAGCGGAGCGTCCCTCGGCGCGCAGCGCTTCGCGCGCGCGGTTGAAGTAGACGTCGCTGAACTCGCCGCCCCGGATCCGCTCGACCGGCAGCTCGAACAGCATCGGGTCGATACGCCGCCGCCGCCGCGGAGGCATGGCTACCGCTTCGCCTTCTTGGAGGGTGCGTGCTTCGTGTCGGAGACGGTCTTCGGCGCCGGCTTCGCCACCTGCGGCGCCGTCATGGCCTCAGGATTGAGCGCGCGGTCGAGCTGCTCGCGCGTCAACAGCCCGCGTTCCATAACGATCTCGTAGACGCCGCGTCCACTCGCGAGCGCCTCGCGCGCGATCTCGGTCGACGTCTCGTAGCCGATCACCGGCACGAGCGCCGTCACGATACCGACCGAATGCTCGACGAACTGCCGCATCCGGTCGGGGTTCGGCGTGATGCCGACGATGCACCGCTCCCGCAGCACGGTGCACGCGTTCGTGAGCGCGCCGATGCCGCCGAGCAGCCGGTAGGCGATCACCGGCTCGAACACATTGAGCTGCAGCTGACCTGCCTCGGCGGCCATCGTCACCGTCATGTCTCCCCCGATGACGTCGAAGCAGACCTGGTTCACCACCTCTGGGATCACCGGGTTGACCTTGCCCGGCATGATCGAGGAGCCAGGCTGCATGGCCGGCAGATTGATCTCACCAAGGCCCGCCCGCGGGCCGGAGCTCAGCAGACGAAGATCGTTGCAAATCTTGGAGAGCTTCACCGCCGTACGCTTGAGCACGCCGCTCAGCTGTACGAACGCGCCGGTGTCGGCGGTCGCCTCCACGAGGTCGGGGGCCGTGATCAGCGACAGCCCCGTGATGCGTGAGAGATGCGAGCGAACGGCCTCGGCGTAACCCTGCGGCGCGTTGATGCCCGTGCCGATCGCCGTTGCGCCCATGTTGATCTCTCGGATCAACGCCTGCGCTTCGCCCAACCGCTCGACGTCCTCGAGGATCGTGTGCCCGAAGGCGGTGAACTCCTGACCGAGCGTCATCGGCACCGCGTCTTGGAGCTGCGTGCGTCCCATCTTGATGAACGGGGCGAACTCGTCGCCCTTGGCGAGGAACGCCGCCGCGAGATCGCGCAGTGCGACGCGCAGTTGCTCGATGGTCGTGTGCAGCGCCAGCTTCACCGCCGTCGGATAGACGTCGTTGGTGGACTGGCTCAGATTGACGTGATTGTTGGGGTGGGCGAACTGATATTCGCCGCGCGCATGTCCGGAGAGCTCGAGCGCGCGGTTCGCGATCACCTCGTTCGCGTTCATGTTCGTCGAGGTGCCGGCGCCGCCCTGAATCATGTCCACGAGGAAGTGCTCGTGATGGCGGCCGGCGCGGATCTCGGCGGACGCGCGCACGATGACGTCGGCGATCTGACGCGGCAGCAGCCCGAGCTCGGCGTTCGACAACGCGGCTGCCTCCTTCACGCTGGCCAGCGCTTCGACGAGCGCCGGGAACTCGCGCAGCGGGACGCCGGTGATGGGAAAGTTCTCGAGCGCGCGCAGCGTCTGCACGCCGTACAACGCGTCGTCCGGCACCTCGCGATCGCCGAGCAGGTCGTGCTCGATGCGAGTGCGCCGGCCACCGAAGCCCAGGGTGCGTCCCCGTCCCACGAGCGTCGCGTCCACGGCGGACAGCCGATGCGAGATCGCGCGCGCCGCGCGCCCGACGAGCGCCGCGTAGAGCGTTGGCGACTCCTTCAGGATCTGCTGCACCTGCTCGTGGGTGAGCACGTAAACGGTCGTCTGCACGATGGCGCGCGCGCTCGTGCCGTGGGCCGTGTCGTCGAGCAGGAGCCCTTCGCCCACCGCCTCGCCAGGCCCGAGGGTCGCCAGTCGGATGGGCCGCCCGTTCAGACGCTTCTCGATCGCAACGGCGCCCGAGACGACGAGCGCGAGCAGATGGCGCGGCTCGCCTTCCTCGAACAGCATCGCGTCGCACGCGTACTCCGCCGGCTGAACGAGGCGCGAGAGTTGGTGGACTGCCGTATCGGTCAGCCCTTCGAGGAACGACAGGGCGCGGAGATGATCACGAACGGTGTTGGACATGTCGGCAGAAAATAGGGGCGAACTCCCGAAGGGAGTAGGCGTGGAGGAGTAGTCGACTGTCAGCTCCCAGTCCACATGTCGATTGCGCCGAACCGTAAGCTGACCGTTGACCGAGCTCTCAGCCGGCGGTGCGGGCGTACAGTCGACAGTGTGAGCGCTGAGCCGACAGTGACGGTGCTAGGCGGGGAGGAGCTCGGGGATCCTGTCGGTCACCCGCGCCGTCGCGGGCTGATCGACGAGAGACGGCACCTCCTCGGCCACGGCCGGAGCCTCGTCGCCCAGCTTCAAGTTTGCCACGAGGCGCGTCAGCCGCTCGGCCGCCAGGGCGAGCGTGCTCGCGGCGGCGGCGATCTCTTCAGTGCTGGCGCTCTGCTGTTGGCTCGAGGCCGCCACCTGCTCCATCGCGGCGGCGAACGCCTCCGTGCCCCCGGCGACGGAATCCAGCCGGGCGGTCATGTCCGCTACGAGGCGCTTCGCCACCGAGGCGGTCTGCTCCACGGAGGCGGTCCACGACTCCGCACCAGCGACGGCGCGCTCGATCTCGGCGAAGAAATCGGACGCGCGCTGCGTTGCCGCGCGGACTTCCTCCGCGGTCGAGACGGCGCGGACGGCGGATTCGCGCGACTGCTCGATCCCGCTCAGCACGCCGTTGACGATCTCCTCCGTCCGCTCCGCGGCATCGGATGACATCGTGGCGAGACGGCGCACCTCGCTCGCCACGACGGCGAATCCCTCGCCGTGCTCTCCGGCACGCGCGGCTTCCATCGCCGCATTGAGCGCGAGCAGCTTGGACTGGCGCGCGAGCTTGCGGACGAGCGTCACGAACGACCGGATCTCGTGCGACGCGCCGTCGAGGGTCTCGATCGCGGCCGCGCTGGCGTGGACGTCCTGCGCCAACGTGCCGAGCGATGTGGCACCTGCGTCGAGGCCGGCCCGGTTCTCCGTCGCGAGCGCGCGCAACGTCGAGTTGCGGGTGACGCCTTCGTGCGCGCCGTCGTCGAGCGTCGTCGCGAGATCGCGCAACTCACCAGCCGACTTGGCGAGGGTGGCAATCGTCCCCGCCATGCCGGTCGCCTGCTCCGACAGATCGCTCGCAGTGTGGGCGATCTCACCCGCTGCGGCGGCCATCTCTTCCGAGCTGGCGGTGATCTCGTGCGACATCTGTGTCGTCTCGGTAGCCGAGCGGGCGATCGCGGCGGCGAGGCGCCGCAGCTCCGCGATCATCGCGCCCACGGCGCGGCTCAGGCGACCGATCTCGTCGTCGTGCGTGCGACGCCGTAGTCGAACCGAGAAATCGCCCGCGGCCACCGCTTCCGCGGCCTCGGCGAGCTCGATGGTCGGACCTGACATCCGATGGGACAGGAACTGATGCGCGCCGATGAGAAGGGCGAGCAGCACGGCCAGCAACACCGCCGCCCCTCCGGCGACGGCGAGCCGTGCGGTCCGGTACGGCGTGGCGATCGCCGCGACCGGCGCATGCGCCGAGACGTGCCACTGACCGGTGTTCGTCGCGAGCGCGGCGACCCGTTCGTCGCCGGCGACGGTGGCGACGGTCGCGACGCCGGAGTCAGCGGGGGCGAAGCCGGGCGCATGATGCCCGAGCGCGCCTGGATCGGAGCTCAGCACCACGTGTCCGGTCGCGTCGAGCACGTCGACGCGAACGTTGCCGCCGGCCAACGCAAGCGCACGTGTGACCGGCGCCGTGCTGAAGCCGAGCTTGATCACACCAACTCGCGTCGTGCCGTCCTTAACCACCGACGCGAGGGAGAGCGTCGTCTGATGCGCCGATGAGTCATATGCGGCGTCGGCTTCCGAGTGTCCGGAATTCCAGGCGTGCTGCCACCAATCTTCGTCGCTCTGTACGAAGTCCGAGCTGCGCTCCGTCGTCACCGCGTTGTAGCCGTTGGCGTCGGTGAGCAGGATCTCCGCGGCGTCGATTCGCGGCAGCAGGCTGATGAGGTAGTTGCGCGTCGACGGCGCGACCTGAAGGGAGCGCGCGGCGTCGAAGCGGCGTTCGAGCGAGGCAATGTCGGCGCCCGCAATACCGAGCGCGCTCGCTCGGGCCCCTCCCTGGAGCGCGGCTGCGATCACCTCGGGCGAAGCGGCGAGCATGTCCGTCTGACGAGTGCGCTCCTGCAGCGCTTCCTCCACCACGAGCACCCCGCGTCGCGCCGCGTCTGCGACGCGCGCGTCGCCTTGGCGGCCAATGACGCGTGAGAGCGCGAAGTTGGCGCCTCCGGCGAGCACCCCGATCGCGACCAACCCACCCGCCCCGACCGCGAACAGAAAGCGGCGGTGGAGCGAGGAGCGTTGGTTGGAGGCGCCGAAGCCAGCCGGGGCGCGGAGTGAAGGTGAGGGCACGGCGACGGGAAGAGAGGAGGGCATGCGTGCGGGTTCGGTCTGGACCGACGAAGCAGGATCCTGCGGGGGAGATCGACGGGCGTCGGCGCCCGTGCTTGTATGGCCCTCACAACGAGCTAAATTGCGACAAGAGACCCACTTCGCTCGCAGGCGCCGCCTCGTCATGGTCGAGGTCGGAGCGTCGAGCCGATCAAACTCAATGACAGAGTCCGCAGTGATCCGTCCGACCGGCGAGGAGCCATCCCCTGCCGGCTACGACCCGTCCGCCATCGAGCGGAAGTGGCAGGCCCGCTGGGAGGCCGACGGCACGAACGTCACCGACCTCCAGCACGGCGCCCGGCCATTCTACGCCTTGATGATGTTTCCGTATCCGAGTGCGGAGGGGCTCCATGTGGGCAACCTCTTCGCCTTCACCGGAAACGACATCTATGGACGATTCCAGCGGCTCCAGGGGCACACCGTCTTCGAGCCGATCGGGTACGACGCCTTCGGGATCCACTCCGAGAACTTCGCGATCAAGGTCGGAATCCACCCCGACGAGCTGATCCCCCGGAACATCGACAACTTCCGGCGGCAGCTGAAGCGCGCCGGTTTGATGGTGGATTGGAGCCACGAGCTCTCGACGACCGATCCCGCGTACTACAAGTGGACGCAGTGGGTCTTCCTGCAGCTCTACAAGCGGGGGCTCGCCTACAAGAAGAAGGCGGCGGTGAACTGGTGCCCGTTCGACAAGACCGTGCTCGCCAACGAGCAGGTCATCGGCGGCGCTTGTGAGCGGTGCGGCAACCTGGTCGAGCAGCGGTTCCTCGAGCAGTGGTTCTTCCGCATCACCGACTACGCGGGCCGCCTGCTCGCCAACCTCGACACGCTCGACTGGTCGGAGAGCACCAAGAGCGCGCAGCGCAACTGGATCGGACGGTCCGATGGCGCCGAGGTGGCGTTCCGGGTCGAGTCGGCGCCAAAGTCGCCGGCCGGCGAGCCGGACTTCGTGCGGGTCTTCACGACGCGTCCCGACACGATCTTCGGGGCGACGTATCTCGTGCTCGCCCCCGAGCATCCGCTCGTCGATCGGATCGTCCGCGACGGGCAGCGCGCCCTGGTCGACGAGTACGTCGCCGAGGCGGCGAAGCAGGACGTGGTGAGCCGCAGGACGACGAAGGACAAGAGCGGCGTGTTCACCGGCGCGTACGCGACCAATCCGGGGACGGGGCAGCCGATCCCGATCTGGATCGCCGACTACGTGCTCATGGAGTACGGCACCGGCGCGATCATGGCGGTGCCGGGTCACGACGAGCGCGACTTCGAGTTCGCACAGTTGTACGATCTGCCCATCGTCCGCGTGGTCGCCGGACCGGGCCAGGATGCGCGCACGCCACTCGGCGACAGCGCGTACACGGAGACGGAATCGGCGCACCTCGTGAACTCCGGACGCTTCGACGGGATGACCGTCGAGGCGGGAAAAGCGGCGATCGTCGCCGAGCTCGCGTCGACGGGTGCCGCGAAGCCGGTGGTGAACTATCGCCTGCACGACTGGTGCATCTCCCGCCAGCGCTACTGGGGTCCGCCGATTCCGATCGTGTATTGCGATCAGTGCGGCGTCGTCCCCGTGCCCGAGTCGCAGCTGCCCGTGCTGCTGCCGGCGATCGAGGACTTCCGGCCCGACGACTCGGGAATCAGCCCGCTCGCGCGTCACGCGGAGTGGTATCACACGACCTGTCCGGAGTGTGGCGGACAGGCGCGCCGCGAGACGGACGTCTCGGACACGTTCCTCGACAGCGCCTGGTATTTTCTGCGCTACCCGAGCACCGACCGCAGCGACGTGCCGTTCGACGATGCGATGACCAAGCGCTGGCTTCCGGTGACGAGCTACATCGGCGGCAACGAGCACGCGGTGCTGCACCTGCTGTATTCACGCTTCGTGACGATGGTGCTGCACGACGCGGGAACGCTCGCGTTCGAGGAGCCGTTCACCCGCTTCCGCGCGCACGGGATGATCGTGCGTGAGGGAGCGAAGATGTCGAAGAGTCGCGGGAACGTCGTGAATCCCGATCACTACATCGACGAGTGGGGCGCCGACGCCTTCCGTACCTATCTGATGTTCCTCGGCCCATTCGAGGAAGGTGGCGACTTCCGCGACAAGGGAATCTCCGGGGTGAAGCGCTTTCTCGACCGGCTCTGGAAATCGGTGCACGAGGCGGTGGGCGACGGCGGAACACCGGACCTCGACGTGCAGCGCAAGCTGCACCAGACGATCAAGAAGGTGGGCGAGGACATCCCGCGCCTCAGCTACAACACGGCGATCGCGGCGATGATGGAGTACATGAACACGCTGCGCGCCGGCGAGCGTACGCCACGCGTGGACGAAGTGCGTCCGCTGGTGCAGCTCGTGAGCCCGTTCGCCCCGCACATCGCCGAGGAGCTGTGGTCCGCCCTGGGCGGCACGACGAGCGTCTTCGACGGCGGCTGGCCGTCGTACGACCCTGCGCTGGTCGCGGAGGATCTCGTGACGATGGCGGTGCAGGTCAACGGCAAGACGCGCGGCACCGTGTCGGTCCCGAAGACGGCGACGCAGGATGAGGTGCTCACCGCGGCGAAGGCCGACGCGAACATCGCGAAGTTCATCACCGGCCCGGTGAAGCGAGTCGTGTTCGTGCCGGGACGACTGCTGAACGTCCTGGTGTGAGACGCGAGTCTCACGCTCAGCTGTCAGATGTCAGAACCGCACGCCCACCGTGAGCGGCAGCGTGATTGCCGGCCGGCCGTCCGCGAGCATGACGTGGAGGCGCGCTTCCCCGGTGGCGGAGAAGCCGGTGAGCGGGATCTCGATACCGGTGCCGACGTTTGCGCCCGGGCGCGTGCCGAGGTCGGTGCCGTTGTAGATCGCGATGCCGCCGGTGAGGAAAGTGTTGGTCGGGGACTGCTGCATCTTGTACACGATCGTCGCACCGAGCGACGTGAGGTTCACGTCGCGGCCGGCGTGACCGGACTTCAGCGCGAAGCGCTGATAGATCAGCTCGCCGCGCAGTGCATACGGCTGACCGGTGACGCCGTATTCGAGCAGGCCACCGAGCGTGTAACCCGCCGCATGGTCGTCGGCGATGCGGCCGATCGGGAGTGCGATCCCGGCGCTGATGCCGTAGATCGGCATGTATGCGTTGCCGACGGTCGCGCCGGATGGGCCGGACACCTGGGCGGCCGCCGTGGCGGCGAGTCCGCCGCTCAGGGCGAGAACGAGAAAAGCGATTCGTATGCGCATGGCGCGAAGGATAGCGACCATGCGCGACGCCAGCAACGAATGCGCTAGAGTATCCCCGCGATCCGCTCGCCGACGAAGTAGCCCACCAGTGCGACGCCGAGTCCGACGACGAACATGTCGAGCCCCGAGCGGAACACACCACGTCCGGTGAACACCGAGCGCGCCGCACCGACGAGCCAGTGCGACAGCATCGACACGCCAAAGGCGACGAACGCAGCGGTCTTTCCCGCGAACATGAAGAACGGCAGCACGGGAATCAGCGCGCCCACCGCCGTCGCGAGCCCGGTGATCCATCCTTCGCGAAACGGCGAGCTCGTCGCCTCGCCGATGCCCAGCTCCTCCTGCACCTGCTCGGCGAGCATCTTCTCCGGATCGGCCATCACCTGCGTCGCGAGCGCGAATGCATGCTCCCGATCGACGCCTTTGGCCTCGTAGATGAGCGCCAGCTCGTCACGTTCGATCTCGGGCATGAGCGCGATCTCGTCGCGCTCCATCGCGATCTCGTGCGCATAGACCTCGCGCTCGCTCTGCGACGCGAGATAACCGCTCGATCCCATCGACAGCGCGTCGGCGATCAAGCCAGCGACGCCGGCGACGATGACGTGGTGATACGTCACCGTGCTCGTGGCGGTCGCGCCGATCACCCCGGCGACGAGACCGAAGTTGGCCGTGAGCCCGTCGTTGAAGCCGTACACGACGTTGCGAAGAAAGCCGCCGGCGCTCGTCTTGTGCCACGGCTCGCCGGTGCGGCCCGCGATGCCGTTCAGCGTCTCCGCATGCTCCGCCGACTCGCGCGCCAACAGCAACGCCTCGTCGCGCCCCGCGATACCGCGCGCGGTCGTCCGGTGCATGTCGAGGTACGCCTTGACCTCGCGTCCTTCCTCGGCGAGGAGCATGGGGAGCAGAAACCCCGGGCCGAAGAGGCGACCAAGCCACGCCAACAGCCGCGTGCGCCCGTTCGGCCGGTGCGCGCGGGGCGGCCGGCCGTTCTGCTCGAGCAATCGCGCCCAGATCTCGACGTGGCGGTCCTCGACTTCGGCCAGCCGCCGGTAGACGTCCTTCTTCTTCGGATCCGGCTCGGCCGCCGAGAGCAGCCGGTAGAGATAGGCGGCGTCGGCCTCGTCTTGCCAATGATGCTCGAAGGAGTGGAGATCGGGAGCGCGCGGCGCAGGAGCGGAGGTAGTGGCCATTTTCCAAATATGCCTGAATACCGGGCGCTTCGCTTACCGGGCGTGGGCGCGCCCGACGAACGGCAACCCTCCCGCGCCCTCCGAGTGTCAGATCACCAACCGACCCAAGGGGCTCACATGCGACTCACATTCGGTCTCACGCTCGCCAGTGCGGGCGCGATGACGATCGCCGGATCACACGCCGCTCGCGCGCAGGGTGACATGCGCGTCATCACCCCGCGCGCCTCCGTCGAGCGCTTCTATCAGGATGACCACCGCGCCGCGCTCGGCATCACCACCAGCGCGACCGGAACGGCCCGCGACACGCTCGGCCTCATGATCACGTCGATCACGCGCAATGGGCCGGCCGAGCACGCCGGGCTCGAGGAAGGCAACCGGATTGCCGCGATCAACGGCGTCAATCTGCGAGCCAACGCAGCCGACATCGAAGACAGCGAGATGTCGAGCGCGCTGACGCATCGCCTCACGCGGGAGATGTCGAAGGTCAAGGCAGGCGACGAGGTCGAGCTGCGCGTGTATCGCGACGGCCGTACCCAGACGATTCGCGTGCGGACCGCGGACGCCGACACGCTCTTCCACCGTCGTGAGCTGCGGAACGTGTCCCGCTCCGACTGGGAGAAGCGTCCGGCGCTCGGCTTCGGCATCGGAAGCTCCGGGAGTCGGCGTGACACGCTCGGCGTACTGGTGATGTCCGTCGCCGATTCGACACCCGCCGCGCGCGCCGGCCTCGAAGAAGGCAATCGCGTCGCCGCGATCAACGGCGTCAACCTGCGCGTGCCGCGCGAAGACGCCGGCGACCCGTACCTCGGCAGCGCCAAAGCGCGCCGCCTGCAGACCGAGATCTCCCAGCTCAAGCCGGGCGACGACGTGACCCTCCGCGTGTACTCGAACGGACAATTCCGCGACGTGCGTCTCAAAGTCGCGCGCGCCGGCGATCTGCCGCGCCGCGCTGGAGGCACGTTCTTCTTTGGCGACGGGATGAACATGATGATGTCGCCGATGCCTCCAATGCCGGCGATGCCGGCTATGCCCCGGATGCCGATGGCACCGATGCGCATCCGCGGCTTTCCGATGAGCGAGCTCCACGTCGACTTCGATGGGCCGGAGATCGAAGCGGGACTCCGTGAGGCAGCCACGCAGATCGAGCGGGTGCAGCCGATGCTCGACCACCTGTTCCAGGAACTGCCGCGCCGCCTCGAGCGCATCCGCGTTCCGGACATTCGGATCGACGTCGACGGAAGCGACGCGCACGACCGGCAGGTCAGAGCGCTCGAGCGTGAACGGCCAGCACGAAGGCAGTTGATCGCAATGTGAGCCGGCGTGCCGACAACGAATTAGAAAAGCGTGAGGAACGGCAATCCGGTGAATCCGTTCCTCACGCTTTCTCCGGCCCATCGCCCCTCAGAACTCGATCTGCGCCCCCAATTCGATGACGCGGTTCGGTGGGATCTGAAAGAACTCCGTCGCCGAGCGTGCGTTGCGCGACATGAGTGCGAACAGGCTCTTGCGCCACTTGGACATCTTCGCCTGGCCGGTCAGCACGAGCCGCTCGCGGCCGAGGTAGTATGACGTCTCCATGGGCGGCACGACCAGACCGTGGGAGCTGGCCAGCGCCAACACTCCCGGGATGTTCGGGGACTGCATGAAGCCGTAGTTCGCCACGACGCGAAAGAATCCCTGGCCCATCTGCTCGAAGCCGAGCCGGTGCTCGTCGCCGACCTCCGGGATGCCGCGCGTCTGCACGCTCAGCAGCACCACCGTCTCGTGCAGCACCTTGTTGTGCTTGAGGTGATGCAGCAGCACCACCGGGACGCCGTCCGAGTTCGACGTCATGAACACCGCCGTGCCGCGCACGCGCACGGGTGGATTCCTGCTCAGGCTCTGCAGAAAGGTATCCAACGGAAGCGACGCTGCCTGCTGGATCGCGTTCAGCGCCATGCGTCCTCGCTTCCACGTGCTCATCAACACGTAGACGACGAGCGCCATCGCGATCGGCACCCATCCGCCATGCTCGATCTTGACGACGTTCGCGAGCAGGAACGACAGGTCGATCGTCAGGAACGCGCTGGTGAGGACGATCACCCGCGGGAGCGGCCAGCCCCAGCGCGTGCGCGCCACCACCGCGAACAGAACGGACGTGATCGCCATCGTCCCGGTGACGGCGATGCCGTACGCCGCGCTCAACGCGCTCGAGTTCTTGAACGCGACCACGAGGACGAGGCAGCCGGCCATCAGCGCCTTGTTCACCTCGGGGATGAAGATCTGGCCGGCCTGTGACACCGACGTGTGCACGATCTGCATGCGCGGCGAGTAGCCGAGCTGGATGCTCTGCTGCGTCAGCGAGAACGCGCCGGAGATGAGCGCCTGCGACGCGACGATGGCCGCGGCCGTGGCGATCACGAGCAGCGGCCACTGAAAGGCCGGCGGTGCGAGCAGGTAGAACGGATTCGCCGACGCGCGCGGATCGCGCAGCAGCAGGGCACCCTGACCGTAATAGTTGAGGATGAGCGCCGGCAGCACGATGCCGAACCACGCGATGCGGATCGGCCGCTTCCCGAAGTGTCCCATGTCGGCGTAGAGCGCCTCAGCGCCGGTCACGCAGAGCACCACCGCGCCGAGCGTGAGGAACCCGCCCCTCCCGTGCTCGCGAAAGAATTGCACCGCGTGCCACGGGTTGGCGGCGCCGAGCACCGAGGGAGTTGCCGCGATGGAGTGGACCCCCAGCGCCGCGATCGTAACGAACCAGACGAGCATGGTGGGCCCGAACGCGATCCCGACGCGCTGGGTGCCGTAGCGCTGGACCATGAACAGCGCGAACAGGATAACCACCGAGATCGGCACGACGAACGGTGCCAGCGAGGGAGCGGACACCTCGAGCCCTTCCACCGCGCCGAGCACCGAGATGGCGGGGGTGATCACGCCGTCGCCGTAGAGGAGTGCCGCGCCGAACAACCCGAGGGCGATCAGGAGCATCCGTCGACGCCGGTCTTCGGCGCGCCGACCCTGCTGCAGCAAGAGGGCGAGCAGGGCCAGAATGCCCCCCTCGCCCCGATTGTCCGCCCGCAGAATGAAGACGATGTATTTGACGCTGACGACGAGGATCAGCGACCAGAGGATCAGTGAGAGGACGCCCATGATGTTGCCGGGCGCTGGAAGGATGCCGTACTCCGCCTTGAAGCACTCGCGGAGCGCGTAGAGTGGGCTCGTCCCGATGTCGCCGTAGACGACGCCGAGCGCGGTCAGGGTGAGGAGAACGAGGCGCTTACCCTTGGGGGAGTGCGCGGAAAGCTCGACGGGGAAATTCCCTGTTTCGACCGACATTTGGCGGTGGGAGACTGATCGGCACGCGAACGGCACGGGCCGGAGACGCGTGCGTCTCCGGCCCAATGGAACATATGCGGCTGTCGGGAGAGAGGGTAAGGCTGTTGAGGGAGAGTGTGCCTGAACCGTGAACCGTTCGCCGCATTGGCAGTCACGGTTCACGTCTCACGATTCACGGTTCACGAGTCTGCTCGATCTCCGTGGCCGCCCGCTCCAGAATCTCCACGATCCGCTTCAGCACCGTCGGGTCCTGAACCGCGTCCGTTGCCCGGCTGTACGTCGCCTTGCCGACCTTGCGGAACGCCGCGTGGACCTCGGTCATCGGCTCATCGAGGAAATGGCCGACCAGCTTGCTGATGCGATCGAAGATCGAGTCCACCGTGTCGCGATTCTCGGCCAGGTACTGACGGCCGGCATCGGTGATCTCGTACGTCTTCTTGCCCTGATCGCCCGGGACGATGCGCGCGTAGCCGAGATCCTCCAGCAGCTGCAGCGTCGGGTAGACCACACCGGGGCTGGGGGCATAGGTCCCGCCGAACCGTTCCTCGAGGGCCTTGATGATCTCGTAGCCGTGGCGTGGCTTCTCCTCGAGCAGACGCAAGACGACGTAGCGCAGGTCGCCCTGCTCGAACATCCGTCCGCCGCGCCACCGCCCCCGCGGGCGCCCCTCGGCGCCGAAGAACCCGCTCATGAAGCTGGCGTCCCAGCCCCATTTGGCGCGGTGGTGACGTGGGCCGTCGGGGCCGCACGATGAGTGGAAGTAGCCGATCATGGCCGGGCTCCTCGTTGAAGATATATCGATACGACGATAAGATATATCGTCAGATATATCGTTGCAAGGGTTGCTGACCGAGCGCGCTCCTGGCATCAAGGCTTGATGTCACGCCGTCCGTCGCGCGCTCCAGCTCGATATCCGCCGTTCACAGATATCCCCGCCTATCGCGCACCGCTCATAGCCGTGTCTGCCTCGCAAGTCGGCACATCCATTGCCCTATTGACCGCTAAGGAACTGACGACATCTCTCTCGAGGAGGACATCACGATGGCGGACGATCTCGGCACGGACGGGCTGGAGAACCAGGCCAAGGGCGCGGCAAAGGAAGTCGGCGGGAAAGTTCGCAACGCGGTCGGCGGACTCACCGGCGACACCAGCGAGCAGCTCAAGGGGAAGGCGAAAGAGGTCGAGGGCAAGGCGCAGCGGAAGATCGGCGAGACCGAGACCGACGTCGATCGCAACGTCTGACCTGCACGGACCGAACGAACGGGGCGCCGGCTCGAGCCGGCGCCCCGTTCATCGTTTCGTCATTCGGCGATCAGCGAGTCCTCATCGAACGCTGCACGTGACGTAATCATCCCGTCACGAAGCGATAAGACGAGCGTGCTATCCTCGCCCGTACAGCGGTTCACCACTACCCGCACGGGAGGAACGACATGCTCGATGTCCTACTGGAATCCCGATCTCACAGACCGCGCCGGCTCGGCGGCACCATCGCGAGCGCGCTGGCGCATACGGCGCTCATCTCGGCGGCCGTCGCCGTCGCACACCCCACGCGGGGCGGCGCCGTCGTGGCGCCACCAAAGGACACGGTGATCTGGGTTGCGCCGCGAGGGCCGGAGCCGCCCGCGCGCCGGGAGAACAGGGCGGGCGGCAGGCCGACCAGCCCGCGGATGCCGAGCGTTCCTCGCTTCGACGCCCCGATGTTCGATGGACCGGTCATCGACGTCCGCGCTCCGGTCGACGACGACGAGCTGCTGTGCCGCGACTGCAAGGATGGACCGGCGACCAGCTCATCGATCAGGTCGGGCGTGATCTCCAATGCTCCGATCGGCACCGGGGTCATCGACGAGCACGAGGTCGACCGGGTGCCCCGGCTCGTCGGCCGACAGATCGAGCCGCGCTATCCGGCGGTGCTACGCGCGTCGGGAGTACAGGGGAGCGTGGTCGTGCAGTTTGTCGTCGACACGCTCGGACGCGTCGAGCTCCACGACGTTCAGATCATTCAGTCTCCGCACCCGCTGTTCACCGAGTCGGTGCGCGAAGCGTTGGCCCGTTATCGGTTCGCGCCCGGCGAGGTTGCGGGACGGCGTGTTCCCACGCGCGTGCAGATCCCGTTCGAGTTCAGGCTGCGTTGACCGGATCTACCGATGGCACGCCGACTGGATGCGCTTCCGCTCGGCGTCGACGCGCGCGTCGTGATCCTTGCGGCGTGCCTCGAGCTTGACGCGCTGATCCGAGGTGAGGATGCGATCCACCTTGTCGCGCGTCGCGGACTTGAGGGAGTCGAGCGACGGCTGGATCGTCTTGACGATCGCGTCGTACTGACAATCGCGTGCGTCGAACAGCGAATCCATCACCGTACGCTGCGCCGTTTCCAGACCGAGATCGTCGTACAACGCCTTCCGCTTCGCGGCGACGGTCGCGTCGTCGCGGCGGAAGACGCGGTCGGCGGAGAACCCGACCACTCCGCCGACCAGGACGGCGCCGAGGAGAAAGGCCAGCGCCTGCTGCTTCGGTCGCTGCATGCGTCAGGCCTCAGCGGGAGAGGAGGAATTGAATGGCGGCGTCACCATCACCGGCCGGCGCGGCGCGCAGCGCGGGCTCGACGGCATCGGACGCGGGTGCGATCATGCTCGCGTACGCGTTGCGCGCCTCGAGCCGCTGCGAGTGGGCGAGTGCGAGGCTTGCGGCGAGGATGAGCGCCGCTGCGGCTACCAGTCCGGGACGTGCCATGTCCGCCAGGGCGTCCCACCACCCGTGCGCGTCGTCGCCGCGCGCGACGTGCGCGAGGATGCGCGCTTCCAGCGTGTCCCAGTAGCGCGCCTCACTCGGCGCGGCGTAGAGGGCGCGGAGCGCGTTCGTCAGCTCGGCGTCACCCAATGTCCAGCGGTCTTGGGTCATGGTGTACTCCGGAGGTCCTGGAGAAGCCTGCGTAGCGCGGCGCGGGCATGATGAAGATCGGAACGGGCCGTGCCTTCCGGGATGCCGAGCGTGCGCCCGATCTCCCCGTGCGTGAAGCCTTCGACGTCGTGCATCACGATGACCGCGCGCTGGCGGTCGGTCAGCTGCACGAGCGCTTCCTGCAATCGCCGCCGGAGCTCGCCCGATTCCGCCGGATCGCGGAACGGCATCGGAACTGACTCCGGAAGCTCGTCGGCGTCACGCACCTTCCGGCGGCGGACGAGGTCGAGCGCGGCGTTCGCCATGATCCGGTAGAGCCATGCCCCGAATGGCTGGTCGGGACGAAACCGGTCGAGCGCGCGGTGGGCATGGAGAAATCCCTCCTGCACCGCATCCTCCGCGTCCTCGTGCGACAGCACGATCGCGCGGACGATCGCATACGCCCGCCGCTGATGGATCCGGACGAGCGCCGCGAAGGCGTCGTCGGAGCCGCCCTGCGCCGCGACCACGATCGCGCGCTCCGTCGTGCCCCCTTCGTCAGAGGGCGCGGGCATAGCAATCGTCGAAGACGGCGCGAGGGTCGCAAGCATGCAGTGGGGGACGCAACGACATCCCTACTACGGCGAGGCTGAATGGACTGTTGAGGGCGCGCCGAGCGCCATCATCCGGCGACGGCGACGCCGCCGAGGCCGAGTGCGTCCGCCGAGCGGCGCATGGCGCCGATCACGAAGGCGATGTGCTCGTCGAGGTCGATACCGAGCTCGGACGCGCCGGCGATCACGTCCTCCCGGCTGACGCCGCGTGCGAACGCCTTGTCCTTCATTTTCTTTCGCACGGCACGCGCGTCGACCTCGTGCACGCTCTTGGACGGGCGAACGAGCGCCGTCGCGGTGATGAGCCCCGTCAGCTCGTCGACGGCGAACAGAGTCTTCGCCATCGGCGTGACGCGCGGCGTGCTGGTGTAGAGCGCGTGGCCCATGATCGCCTCGAGAATGTCCTCGGGCCAGCCCCGCGCGCGGAGCAGGCGCACACCTTCGCTCGGGTGCTGCTCCGTCGGCGAATGCTCGGCGTTCGGAAAGCGCTCGTAGTCGAAGTCGTGCACGAGCCCCGCGAGCCCCCACCGCTCGACGTCGGCGCCCTCCTTCTCGGCATACGCGCGCATGGCCGCTTCCACGGCGAGCATGTGCTTGCGCAGCGAATCGCTGGCCGTGTACTCGTGCACGAGGGCGAGGGCGTCGTCGCGGGTCGGAAGCATCGGAGAGGTCGAGGGCGGGACGATTGGGAACGGCGTGACATCCAGCCGTAAGTGAAAGCTCCGGGTGCCAAGCCGTAAGAGGCGTGCGTCGAGTGGCGTCCTTCTTACGGCCACGGATCTTACTGCTTTCACTGATGGCTCGATGTCACGCCGTCGAAGTACCAGCGTCGGCTGGTAGTGGTCGCGGCTTAGTGCGGCGCCTCTACTGCGGCCTTCGCTCCTTCGCGCGGCTCGCCGGCGTATTTCGCGTTGGTGATGCGGACGATCGCGAACACGATGACGAACAGCCCGATGGCGCCGAGGATGAGACCCGTGAAGCCGGCCGACTTGTCGCCAGGATGAGGGGCGCTCATGCGACGCGCACCTGCTTCATGACGTCGTTCTTCTTGATCTGCTTCATGACGTCGAGCCCACCCGTGATCTTGCCGAATACGGTGTGCACGCCGTTCAGGTGGCGCGTGTTGTCCTCGGACAGCACCATGAAGAACTGACTGCCGCCGGTGTCCTTGCCGGCGTGCGCCATGGACAGCGCGCCCACGTCGTGCTTGCGCGGATTGCCTGCCGTCTCGCACTTGATCTTCCAGCCGGGTCCACCGGTCCCGATGCGCGGATCGCCCTCGGGGAGGTCGCGGGAATACGGGTCGCCGCCCTGGACCACGAAGTCAGGAATGACGCGGTGAAACTTCACGCCGTCGTAGAAGCCGGCGTTGGCGAGCTTCTCGAAGTTCTCGACGGTCTTGGGAGCGTCCTTGTCGTACAGCTCGGCGGTGATGGTACCGCGGTTGGTCTCGAAAGTGGCGGTCTTCAACGGCGTCTCCGTGCGCGTGGGGAATGCCGAAAGATAAATCGGGCGCGCAGGAGGTGGCGAGATCGGGCGCGGCGCCCGAGTGGCACTACCGTCCCGCCGCTTCCCCCTTCGGCGCTCTCCCTGACGTCGCGCTCCATTCGAATCGGCGCGGCACCTTGCATCCGGCGAGCTCGGCGGGCTCGAAGCTCCATTTCCCGACCGCGCTCTTCACGCTCTGCGCGAGCCATGGGTGCGTCGACTTCACGACGACAAACGTCTTCATGTCCGCGCGCCCCATCGTGTCGACCAGCACGGTGATCTTCACCGCGTTGTACCGCACCGCGCGCACGGCCTCGGGCATCGACCGGGTCGAGATGGGCGGCGGGACCATCGACTTGGGCGAGGGGAGGCGATCGACGTAGAAGTCCGCCTTCGCCGCGCTGCGGCGGAGGGCCTCGGCGCAATCGCCCGGCTTGACCGGCGCCTCGGCCGACGCGATACGCGCCGGCTGCTCCGGCACCAACTCCGGATCCGGATTGGAGGAGCAGCCGGCGACGATCAGGATCGAAAGCGTGCAGAGCGTATGGCGCGCCGAAGCGCGCGAGAACGTTCGAGGCATCGGGAGGGAGAAAAGACGGCGCTCAAACGAGCGCGGAGGGACACACGTCGGCGAGAAAGCAGGCACCGCACTTCGGGACTCGGGCGTCGCACACCTGCCGGCCATGCTCGATCAGCAGATGGGACAGCATCGTCCAGCGCTCGCGCGGAAAGAGGGGGATGAGGGCCTGCTCGATCTTCACCGCATCGGATTCGCTCGTCAGCCCGAGCCGGTTGCTGAGCCGGGTGACGTGCGTGTCGACGACGATTCCCTCGTTCTTGCCGAAGGCATTGCCGAGGATCACGTTCGCCGTCTTGCGTCCGACTCC
>DASXHF010000110.1:0-19025 GCA_036488775.1 Gemmatimonadaceae bacterium
CGAACGAAGGTGTCGCGTCCGGCGAGCCGCGCCGCGAGGCGATCCATCGTCGTGCGCACGAGGTAGACGCGGTTGCCGCTGTGTACGCGCACGAGGTTCCCGGCGCTCTCGAGCCACGCGACCTGCTCGATCTCGAGGAGCGACAACCGGTCGCCGTCTCGGACGACGAGCCGGTCGGATGAATGCGCGGGGGCCGGTGTCGGAATGGATTGCGATGCCTCGGCGGCGGTACGCTGGGCGAGCAGCCCCTCGAGCCGGTCGGCCAGCGTGGCTCCGCGCTGCAGCGACAGCAGCGATTCGGCGCGGTCGAGCGCTTCGGCGAGTCTGGCGGGATCGACGGGCTTGAGGACGTAGTCCAGCGCGTGCACCTCGAACGCCTTGAGCGCGTGGCGGTCGTACGCGGTCACGAACACCACGAGGGGCATCGCGTCGACGCCGATCTCCTCGATGATCTCAAACGCGGTCGCGCGTCCGAGCTGGACGTCGAGCAGCACGACGTCGGGCCGCCGCTCGACGATCGCCGTGACGGCGGCGTCGCGCCCGCCGCATTCGCCGACACAGGTCATCCCCGCGAGCTGTCCGAGCTGCGCACGCAACCCTCGGCGCGCCACGGGCTCGTCGTCGACGATGAGCACTTTCATGCGGGCGGCACCGGCAGCGGGATTCGGATCTCCACGCGCGTGCCCGGGGAAGTGCGCTGGTCGTGCGCCGCACCCAGCGAGACTGTCGCCGACGAGCCGTAGAGATGATGCAGCCGCGCGCGGGTGTTTCGGAGGCCGATCCCTTCGTGCAGCGGCGTGGCTCCGTCGACACCAGGTCCATCGTCCTCGAGCGTCAGGCGCAGGGCGTCCCGATCGCGCGCCGCGGAGAGGACGATCGACGTGCATCGGTCATCGGATCGTCCGTGCTCGATCGCATTCTCGAGGAGCGGCTGGAACAGGAACACGGGAACGCGCGCGTCGAGCACGGTGGGATCGACGTCGAGCCGCACGCTCAGCCGGTCGCCGAAGCGGCCACGCTGAATGTCGAGGTAGTCGTCGACGAAACCCAGCTCCTGCTGGAGCGGCACCTCGTGCGCCTCCTCGTCGAGGCTGCGACGGAGCAGCGTCGAGAGTCGCAGGATCATCTGCTGCGCCTTGCTGGCGTCCTCGGTCACGAAGACGGAGATCGCGTTCAGCGTGTTGAAGAGGAAGTGCGGACGAAGCTGGGAGCGGAGGGTGTCGAGCTTGGAGCGCGTGAGCTCTCCCTCGAGTGCGGCGCTCCGGCTCGCGAGCTCCGCCGCGCTGACCCGTTCCGCGGCGTATAGGGTGCGGAAGCGCACCACCGTGTAGACCATCGCGACCACGGCGTAGAAGAACACGCCCGTGAACACGTCCCACACGAGCGCGTGGGGGTTGGGGCGCTGCTGCAGCAGCACCTGCAAGGTGATCTGACCGACCGCATAGCGCGCAACGGCGCGCACGGCGACGACGATCAGCTGATGTGAGATCGCCAGGCTCACCGCGATGATCGTGTGTACCGGAAACGTCCGATACAGGGGCTTGGCGTCGGGGGGCCACCGGCGGACGGCGAACAGCACGACCGGCGTGAGCAGCGCCCACACGCTCCAAAAGAGTAGGATCATGACGACGTCGCCCTTCACGTCGACCGACCGGCCCGCCACCAGGTCGGTGAGCACCTCCTGCATCACGAAGAAGGCGCCGACGACGAACGCCAGCGCGATGACGCGTGAGGTGGGCATGCTGTCCGGAGCGGAGCGCGACGGCATGCGGAATCATGGGTGCGCCGGCGGCCGCCAGCAATGGGTGCAACAGATCACGCGAATCGCCCCGGAAATCACACGCGCACCGCCGTCTGCATGGCGCGTATTTCCGCTGGCAAAGGCCGACCGTAGTGTGCCGCCATCCACTTCGTTGGAGGCAGTCGACATGAGCACACGCCGTGTGCGCCGTTGGGTGCTCGCCTGCGCGGGAGTGCTGTCGTGCGGCGAACAGATCGCGGCCCAGGAGACCGGACGACCCGCGCCGAGCACCTTTCGAGAGTGCTCGGCGTGCCCGGAGCTCGTCGTGATTCAATCCGGTCGATTCACGATGGGCTCCTCGCCGACGGAGCGAAAATGGGCCGTGGCTCATCGGGCGGCGCCCGACGCCGTCGCCGACGAGGCACCGCAGCGTGTGGTTGCGGTGCGAGCGTTCGCGTTGGGGAAGTACGACGTCACCCGTGGCGAATACGAACGGTTCGTTCGCGAGAGCGGGTACCCATCGGGGGACGGGTGCGTGGTGTCAGCCGGGTCACGTGGATTCGACGGCACGAACGCGGCAAAGCAGCCGATGGCAAGCTGGCGAGACCCCGGGTTCGACCAGACGGCGCGCGATCCTGCGGTGTGCGTGAGCTGGCACGACGCTCGAGCGTACGTCGCGTGGCTCAACGACAAGGTTCGCCGACCTGGGGCCAGCCCGGGCGAGGGGCCCTACCGGCTTCCGACGGAAGCGGAGTGGGAGTACGCCGCCCGCGGCGGGACGACGACGCGCTTCTGGTGGGGCGACGACGACGGCGACGCACCTCTGCACGCCTGGTACAAGGAGAACGCCGCCGGGCGGACGCATCCGGTGGGGTCGATGTCGCCGAATCCGTTCGGGCTCCACGACATGGTGGGCGACGTTTGGCAATGGACGGAGGACTGCTACGCCGAGAGCTACGTCGCCGCGCCCACGGACGGCAGCGCTGTGGAGACGCCGAGCGACTGTCTTCGCGTCGATCGAGGCGGGTCGTGGTTCTACCCTATCTGGTTGCTCCGTCCGGCCACGCGCGAGCGCAACCCTGCCGACTACCGCGATGTGGTGATGGGATTTCGCGTCGCCCGGACGGTGTCGACGCCCGCCGATCCCGCCGGCACGGACCTGCGACGCTACATGCGTGCAGCAGGACCGAGAATCGTTCTCGAGCACGTGCGGGTGATCGACGCCACGGGCGCCGCGCCGGCGGACGATCGCAACGTCACGATCGAGCACGGCAGGATCGCCGCGATCGCGGACGGCGCCGATTCACCGCCGGCCGACAGCACGATCGTCCTCGACCTGCGCGGTTACTCGGTGATGCCGCTGTCGTTGGAGGCAGGGCTCACCCCGACGCAGGCGATTCGCAGCGCGCTGTTGGTTGGCGCGACGTTTCTCGGCCGTCAGGACCGGAGCGGATCGATTACCGTCGGCGGGAACGCGGACTTCATGGTAATCAAAGGCGATCCGGGGACGACGGTCGCGGCCGTGGAGAAGGTCGAGATCGTCTTCAAGGACGGGATAGGCTACGACACCGCCAAGCTGCGAGCCTCGAGGAAGGGGCCTTAGTGACTGCTCACACGGTCGTGACGGCGCTGCCGGCGGATGCCCGCAGCTCGGCATCGCCCTCGCCCGAGCAGGTCGCGACCGGGGATTTTCGGGCGTGGTCGGTGCGCACGAAGCGGAGAGCGGCGGCGGGCGCGGCCTCGCTAGGTTATCCGCATGCGCGCTCGACTCGTCGCCGCGTTCGCGGCCGTCTATCTCATCTGGGGCTCCACCTACCTCGCCATCCGGTTCGCCGTCGAGACGTTGCCACCGCTGCTGATGGTCGGTGCGCGATTCGTGATCGCCGGAACGATCATGCTGTTGTGGGCGCGCCTGCGCGGACGCTCGCTCTGGCCCACGGCGATGGAGTGGCGCACGGGGTTCGTCAGCGGCGCGCTGATGCTCTTCGGCGGCAATGGTGCCGTCGTGTGGGCGGAACAGACCGTCCCGTCCGGCATCGCCGCACTCCTGGTCGCCGTCGTGCCGCTCTGGATGGTATTGCTGGATTGGCTACGGCCGGGCGGACGCCGCCCCGCGACGCTCGTGTTCCCCGGCCTCGCGCTCGGCTTGCTGGGGCTCGTCCTGCTCGTCGGGCCGGACGCGTTTCGCGGCAGCGGCGACATCAAGCTGGCCGGCGCCGGCGTGCTCATGGTGGGATCGCTGTCGTGGGCGATCGGCTCGCTGTACACGCAGCGCGCACCCAAGCCGTCGTCCGGCGCCATCGGGGCGGGGACGCAGATGGTCGCCGGCGGCGTGTGCTCGCTGCTTGTCGGGCTGGCGACGGGCGAGCTGCCGGCGCTCGACCTCGCCCACGCGTCGACCCGCTCAGTGTTCAGCCTCCTCTACCTCATCACTTTCGGCTCGCTGATCGGCTTCACGGCATATCTCTACATGCTCGCCCACACCACGGCGGCCAAGGCGGCGACGTACGCCTACGTGAACCCGATCGTCGCCGTGCTGCTCGGATGGTGGCTCGCCGGCGAGCCGGTGTCGATGCGCACGCTCGTGGCCGCGGGGGTGATTCTGGCCGGTGTCGCGATCATTACCGTCGCGCGCGACGACAAGCGCGGCAGTGCGCCGAGGCAGGAACGCGCGGCAGCCTGACGGTGAAGGTGCGGCTCGGCGAGTGACATGCGATCGGCTACGACGCCGCGGTCTCAGTGTCCGGCGACGCGCCCGGTCGTCCAACCGTCGCGTACGACACGCTGCGCCGGCGTCGCGTCGGCCGCTTCGTCGATGTGCCAGCGGTCGCCGGCGCGCACGAGTCGCAGCCCGGCGCGCGCGAGCAATGGGTCGTAATCGAGGTCGTCCGTTCCCGCCACGTACTTCTCGAACCAGGGATGCATGTCCTCGCCCGTCACTTCGCTCGCCGCGACCTCGACGTCGGCTTCGGTGTAGCCGCGCCCCTGTAGATAGTACGAGGCATTCGGCGTGTTCCACGTGCGCCGCTTGAGCGCGTTGAACACGTCGTCGAGGGAGCGGTGATTGGCAGTCTTGCCGCGAATGTACAGGTCGAGATAGAGCGCCAGCCCGGAGCCTTTCGTGTAATAGCTGAAGAACGTGTTTCGGCCGTTCGTGGGCTGCCCCTGCGGCGCGCCGTCCCAGAATGGGGCATGGAACGACGCCATGCGCGCCGATACCTCCTTCCGCCCCGGTGCGGTGAGGTTGTTGTGGATGATGCCGGCCATGCTGGAGTAGAACTCGTCGAGGTTCGTCACACCCGAGCGGTGCAGCGCCGCCTGTCCGTAGTACTGGGTCCATCCTTCGGCGACCCACAGGCTCGGCTGGAATTGCTCGCGCGTGTAGTCGAACGGGCCGAGCGCCGCCGGACGCACGCGCTTGACGTTCCAGACGTGGAAGTACTCATGCGCCGCGGTGCCGACGCCGGGTAGCACGGCGAGCGTGTCGTTCCCCGTCCATGGACGGCTGTCGATGATCTCGGTGGAGTAGAGGTGCTCCATCCCGTCGCCGCCGGCGTAGCCGATGTTGAACAGGAAGGTGTATTGATCGAGCGGCGGCGCCGAGAAGACGCTGTTCTCGTAGCGCACGAGCTTCTCGACGTCGCGCACGAACCGCTCGCGCGCGCCTGCGGGAGGCGCACCGTTGTGATGCACCATCGTGCGGTACTTCTTCCCGTCGACGACGAAGGAATCGACCATGAACGCGGGGGCGATCTCCGTCGGCGTATCGATGAGGCGGTCGTAGTTCTCGAAGCGGAAGTCCCGCTGGTCGGGCGCCCGCGTGTCGCCGTTGATCACGTGCCAGCCGGACGGCGCGGAGATCGCGAGGGTCACCGGATCCTGCTTGTGCCCTTCGACGTACATGAACAGCGAGGCGCCGTTCCAGTTGGCGTGCGCGGTGTCGAGCACGCTGAACGTCCCGGAGAGCAGATTGTCGAAGGACTTGTAGCGGATGCGCAGCTCGTGCGCACCACCCGTCCGGACGACCCAACGGGAGCCGTCGGTCTTGTCCCAGGCGAGCGGCGCGCCGCTCGCGTCTGCAGCGCGGAACTCCTGAATGTTCTTGGCGAAATCCATTCGCGCGTAGCGTCCCGGGGACCAGATCGGGAGCTGCAGCGGCAGCGTCGGCGAGCGCACGCCGTCGACGTCGATCGTGATCTCGTAGAGATGCGACGCCGGGTCGGCGATTCCAACGCTGTAGGCGATGTGGAGCGGCGGCGGAGCGGCCGGATGCTGGGCGCCGACCGAGGCGGCGTTCAGGAGCGGGATCGCAACGAGCGAGCGGAACAGGCTGGCGATGCGCACGAGAGCGAGACAGTGTGGAGGATACGAACGAGCGCCCGGCCGGATCAGTCCGGCCGGGCGCTCTCAAAGTCCCGTGGGGACGTGCGCGCCGCAAGCGGCGCGTGTCGTTCAGGGATTCTTGGCCGCCGAATCCCGCTTGGCTTCCTGGGCCTTCTTGTTCTCCTGATGATGCATGACCGTCGACCGCAGACCGCCGTGTCTGGTGGCGTTGACCACTTCACCGGTCATCGCATCGACATCGACGGTGGAGGCCCCGTTGGCCCCGTTGAGCACGCGCACCTGATAGATGAGCCGGCCGCCGGAGCTCTTGAGCTGAGCCGAGCTCACCTCGCCGTTGTCGGCCGTGCGGCGCGCGATCGCGTATGCTGAATCGGCGCTGACGCGAGCGGAGGAGGCAAGCGATTGGTTGACCTTCACGTCGAGCTTTGGCGCGGTCGAGGGGACAACCTGGCCGGCCGAGGTGGTGGTCGTGGTCTGCGCCATGGCGGGCAGAGCGAACATCGTGGCGGCGACGAGAGCTGTGTAGCGAAGTGACATGATCGACTCCTGCATGATGGGTTCGGCGCCCTTCTCGGCGCCTTCGTCCACGTCCGTTGCAGGTTGCGTGCGCCCGCCGCTGTCGCATGCGGGCTCAGCGGCAGGCTGCGCTAGTGTCCCTGAAAACGCGGAGCCCGCTTCTCCCGAAAGGCGGTCATCGCCTCAGCGACGTCAGCCGTGGAAAAGCAATATTTGATGTGCGTGAGCTCGTCGCGGAGGGTGACGTCGAGCGGCTGGTCGAAGGTGCGGGTCAACAGTCGCTTGGTGAGCGCCTGCGCGATGGGAGCGCCCGCGGCGAGGGTGGCTGCGTAGCGCGCGACCGTGTCGCCGAAGCGGTCGTCGGGTACGACGACCGCGGCGAGCCCGATTCGTTCGGCTTCGGCCGCATCCACGTCGCGACCGGTCAGCAGGATATCGGCGGCACGCGCGAGCCCGATGTGACGTGGCAGGAAGTAGCTGACGCCGGCGTCGGGGCTGAGCGCGCGCCGGACATATCCGGCGGTGAGCTTGGCCGATGCGGCGACGAGGCGAATGTCGCATGCCAAGGCGAGTCCGAAGCCCGCACCGGCGGCGGCGCCGTTCACCGCGGCGATGATGGGCTTCTCGCAGCCGACGACGCTCATGACCCAGCGCCCGACCCACGCATACGGGTCGAGCCGGTCGGCGCGTGTCGCCGATGGAATTTCCGGGGGCGCCGAGATGTCGAGGCCGGCGCAGAAGGCGCGGCCGGCGCCGGTGATGACGACGACGCGGACGCGGTCGTCGCGGCCGGCGTCGCCGAGCGCGGCGACGAGCGCATCGGCGAGGGCGCCGTTCACGGCGTTGAGCTTGTCGGGGCGATCGAGGGTGATCGTGCGAACGCCGTCGTCGGTCGTGCCGACGCGAAGATGCGGGTAGTCGGTCATGCGGCAAGATGCGACCGCGCTCGCACGGTGTCGAGCGCGGCCACATCGAGCGCCGTGGTCAACGCGGCCGGTACTCGTCGTTTGCCGCGATGTGGCGGCTCAGATCGGACGCGGTCTCGGCGAGACGAATGAAGTCGGCGCGATACCCCTCGCGATCAGCGCCGCGCGCACCGCGCGCGAGAGTGATGACGTCGGACCAGGCGAGCGAGCCGGCCTGTGTCGAACCGCGGAGCAGCATGCCGAATTCCGCCACCGCGCTCGCGAAGCGCATCGACTCCGATGGTGCGCGCTCAGTATGGGGCACGCGCACGGGGTGAGTGACGAGCGCACTCCGCTCGCCGTCGGGCATCTTGTAGCGCATGGCGACGTGAAGCAGCTCGTCGCCGTGCACCTGTCGCGGAAGCACGCGCTGATAGCGGAGCGGCGGCACGGGCGGGAGCGTCACGTCGAGCGGCCGGTCGGCGCGCACGATCTCGTACAGCGCGGTGACCGTGTGACCGGCGCCGACGTCGCCGGCGTCCTTGGCGTCGTTCGCGAAATCCTCGTCGCGCAGGAGCCGGTCCTCGTAGCCCAGCAGACGATACGCCTGCACGTTGGATGGATCGAACTCCACCTGCAGCTTCACGTCCTTCGCGACGGTGAGCAGCGTCCCGCCCATCTCCTGCACGAGCATCTTGCGCGCCTCGAGGAGATCGTCGATGTAGGCATAGTTGCCGTTTCCCGCACCGGCGAGCTTCTCCATCTTGGCGTCCTTGTAGTTCCCCATCCCGAAGCCGAGGATGGTGAGGTAGGCGCCGTCGCGACGACGATCTTCGATCAGACGCACGAGCTCCGCGTCGCTCGACTGGCCGACGTTGAAGTCGCCGTCGGTGCACAGGATGACGCGGTTGTTCCCTTGCCGCATGTAGTTCTGGCGCGCGACGTCGTAGGCGAGTCGAATGCCGGCGCCGCCGGCGGTGGACCCACCCGCCTCGAGACCGTCGAGCGCGGCGAGGATCCGCTGCTTGTCGCTGCCCGACGTCGGCGGCAGCACGAGACCAGCGCGTCCGGCGTAGACGACGATGGCGACGCGATCCTCCTCGCGCAGCTCGTTCACCAGCAGCGCGAGCGACTGCTTGACGAGCGGAAGACGCCCGGGGCCGAACATCGAGCCGGAGACGTCGATGAGGAAGACGAGGTTGCTCGGCGGCGCGCGGCGCATGTCGACGTCGCGCGCACGAAGCGCGATGCGCAGGAGGTCATGTCGTGGATTCCACGGCGCGGGGGCAAGCTCCGTGGTGATGCGCAGCGGTGCCTCGCCGACGGCGGGCGCGGGATCGTCGTACGGGAAGTAGTTCACCAGCTCCTCGATCCGCACGGCATCGCGCGGAGGGAGCGATCCCTGCGAGAGAAAGCGACGCACGTTCGCATACGACGCGCGATCGACGTCGACGGAGAAGGTCGAAAGCGGGGCGACGCTCGGAGAGCGAAACTCGTTCTCCTGAATGCGCTCGTATGCTTCGGTGTTGGAGCTGTCGGGCAGCACGGGATGCGGGAGCGAACGGCGATCCAGCGACCGGGGCGTCCGCACGACGACACCTGACACGACCGTGCCAGGCGCGATCGACCTGGCGCGCCCGGCGACGGCTCGAGACTCGCCAATGGCGGGCGCCGCGGTGGTGACGACCTGGTCGAGCATCGGTCCCTGCGGCGTGAGCTGCACGTCGACTCGCACGGTGTCTCCGCGCAGCACGACCGGCACGTCGCGACGCTCGAATCCGATGCGGCGCACGGACAGTGTGACGCGCTCGTCCTGTCCGCCGTCGGCGGCGCGCGCGACGCGAAGGGTATAGCGCCCGTCGGCGCCGGAGCTGGCGCTGACGATCGTTGCAGTGACGAGCGCACCGGCGACGGGCTGACCGGCGCGCGTGGTGATGGTGCCGGTGATCACGGTGACTGCCGACCGGCCGAGGTGTGGGGTGCCGGCAGCAAGGGTCGGGAGCAGGATGGCGGCGAGCAGCAGCGATGCGTGGCGACGCACCGCCAGGTTGGCGAAGCGCATGGGCGACCTCGTTGATGAGGGTTCGCCGGGGAGACGCCGGCGGAGCGCCTGCTTGCACATGCGGGGCAGCTATATTTCCCGGAACACCAACCCGGTCGCCCATGCCCGCGCGTCGCACCACCGCTTCGAGTCGCTCCGCCTCTGCCCGCGCGACGAAGGCGGCACGGCCGGCCCTCGCGGGCGAGAGCGAATCGGCAGCGGACGCGCCGCATGGCTCGCGGCCCGACCAGGTCTATCAGCGCCTGCGCGACCTGATCGTGCAGGGACTCATGGCGCCGGGCAGCCGCGTAGTGGAGACCGAGGTCGCGAGCCGGCTCGGGGTGAGCCGCACGCCGGTGCGCGAAGCGCTACAGCGTCTCCAGCAGGAGGGATTCGTCGTCAGCGCGCCGGGAGCGCAGCAGGCGCGTCTCACGGTCGCGCCGCTCACAGGCGCCGACGTGCACGAGCTGCTCAACATCGTCGGCGAGCTGGAAGGACTCGGCGCGCGCCGAGCGGCGGAGCTCCCGATCGCGGATCGGCGAGCGCTCACCAAAGAGCTCAAGGCGCTCAACACGGAGTTCTACAAGACGGGTGCGGCGCGCACGACGCCGATGGATCACGGCCGGCTGTACGAAGCGGATGAGCGCCTCCACCGGCGACTGGTCGAGGCGGGCGCGGGACCGCGACTGATCGCACTGCACGACAGCGTGAAGCCGCAAGCGGAGCGCTACATCCGCATGTACATCAGCATGCTGACGAGCGACATCCGCGCCTCGGTCGCGGAGCACGACGCGATCATCGACGCGATCGACGCGGGCGCCGTGGATGCGGCGCAGCAGGCAGTGCAGGTGAACTGGCGCCATGCGGCCGAACGGATCGGCAAGGTGATCGAGGTGGCGGGAGAACGCGGCAGCTGGTGAGCTGGCGCGGCAGGGCGAACTACCCCTGCATTTCCGCCCTCAGCTTCACGTAGCTGTCGTACCTCGGCCGGCTCACGTCTCCGCGGTCGACCGCCGAGCGGACCGCACATTCCGGTTCGACCGTGTGCGTGCAGTCCGCGAACCGGCACGTGCCGAGGAATGGGCGCATCTCCGGGAAGCAGGCGTCGAGCTCCGCGGGTGCGAGCGCCCACATTCCCACCTCTCGCAAGCCCGGCGTGTCGGCGACGTAGCCGCCCTCGGCGCCCGGCAGCGGATGGAGGTAGCCGCCGACCGTCGTGTGCCGGCCCTTGTTGACCGACTCGCTGATCTCGCCGACACGCAGGTCGAGCCCCTGGAACATCGCGTTGAGCAACGACGACTTGCCGACGCCCGACGGTCCCGTGAGCACGCTCACCTGCGCGGCGAGAGCGGCATGGAGCGTGTCGAGCCCCTGGCGCTGCTTCACGCTCGTGAAGTGCACCGGATATCCCGCGCGCTCGTAGTCCAGCCATCGCTCCCGCGCGCGCTCCGGGCCACCGACGAGCTCCACCTTGTTGATCACGATACGCGACGCGAGGTGGTTCGCTTCGGCGATCACGAGGAAGCGGTCGAGCATGCGCGGGTGCGGCTCCGGGTTGGCCGCGGCGAACACCACGACCACCTGATCCACGTTGGCGGCGACGATGCGCTCGCCGTATCCGCCGCCTGGAGCGCGGCGAGCGAGCCGCGAGCGGCGAGCGAGAATCTCCGCGATCGCCCACGCGCCCGTCACGTCCTGCTCGAGCGCCACGTGGTCACCGATCGCGAGCTTGAGCGTATCGGCGGAAGACGCGATCGTGTCGCGGCGGAGCGAGCCGTCGGGGCGCCGGCCGGCGTTGGATTTCTTGACGCGACCGCGGAGCGATGCCTCGACGACGGTGCCGTCGTCGCGCCGGACGCGCCAGACGCCGCCGGTGCCGCTCAGGACGATAGCGAGCCCCTCCGCCGATTCTCCAACCGCACCGCTCGTCACGAGCCCGCTCCACCCTGCTCCGGATCGGAGTCGTCGCGCATCGCGTCCCACCAGCGTCTCGGCGGCGGTCCGCCCTGCCGCTCGGCGATGAGCGCGTGCAACGCGCCGCGGACCTGCGCGAGCGAGAGCGCACCGACGACCGCACGCGCGTCGGCCTCGCTGTCCGATTCGGCCAGGAACTCAGTCTCCAGATGACCCGTCGGCGTCGTCGTCCCCACGCGGCTCCATTGCACGAACAACAAGTACGCACCCCACGGGTGGCGAGTGTCCCCTGTCGGGGCGGTGACGATCTCCACGCTGTACGACACCCCATCCGTCCCCTCGAACGCCGCCGGCCGGCCATGGACGGCTGCGTAGCCGCCGATGGTATTGGCGTCGCCGCGGGAATGATCGGCGGGGAGGTGCTGCCCGGGAAGGCGACGGGGGGACATGAACCGCTCGCTACTTCGTGCCGTTGAGCGCCTCGCGGATGACGCTGCCCGTGATGAACGCGACGTTCGCCGGATGCTCGGCGAGACGTCGCATGAGATACGGATACCACTGCGTGCCGAAGGGGACGTAGCAGCGGACGCGATAGCCCTCCTTCACCAGCGATTCCTGCAGATCGCGCCGCACCCCGTACAACATCTGGAACTCGAAGCGGTCCGTCGAGATCCCCTGCTCCTTCGCCCACCGCTTCGCCTCGTTGATCATCGCCGGATCGTGCGTCGCGATGCCGGGGTAGTTGCCCTTGAGCATCAGCTCGCGCATGCACCTGACGTAGTTCGCGTCCACGTCCTTCTTGTCGGGGTACGCGACCTTGGCCGGCTCCTTGTACGCACCCTTGCAGATGCGCACCCGCGCCCGGAGCGCGTTCATGTGCTCGACGTCGGCAAAGGTGCGGTACAGGTAGCTCTGCAGGACCACGCCGACGTTGGCCTTGTACATCGGGTACAACCGTTCCTCGAACAGCTTGAGCGTCGCCTCGGTATACTCGCTCGACTCCATGTCGATGCGCACGAAGGTATTGTAAGCCTGCGCGCGGGCGAGGACGTCCTGCATGATCCCGACGCAGAGCTCGTGGTCGATGTCGAGCCCCATCGCGGTGAGCTTGACCGAGACGTTCGCGTCGACCTTCGATTCACGGATGCGGTCGAGGATCCGGAGATATTCGTCGCGCGCCGCTCGCGCTTCGCGTTCGTTCGTGACGCTCTCGCCGAGAAGGTCGAGCGAGGCCGTGATCCCCTTCGCGTTCAGCGCACGCACGGCGGCGAGGGCGTCGGCGATCGTCTCGCCGGCGACGAACCGCCGCGCAAAGTGCTTCGCCAGACGATTGTTGCGAACGAACTTGGAGGCGGTTGGCTGATCGGAGAGATACAGGAGCGCGGAGCGGAGCATGAGTCCTCTAGACGACGGAGGCCGGCGCGGGCCGGAGAAGCGGGGGAATGTAATCGACGCCAGGCGCGCGGTCAGGGTGACGCGGCACGCATGACGGCATGCGCGCGCCCTGGTGCGAGCTCGGCGTCGAACGCGTGCCGGGACGACACAGCCCTCCCAGCGCCCCACGAGCCGGATCTCGTCGTGGCGCTGGAAGAGGTGCCTATCACAGGTTGTCGAGCACGAAGCGCGTGAGCGAATTGAACAGATGCACCGACGTGTTGCCCCCCGAGATCGAGTGGGTCCGGTTCGGGTAGAGCAGCATGTAGAACGGCTTGCCGGCCGATTCCAGCCGGTTCGCGTACTGCATGGTGTTCTGCGGGTGCACGTTGTCGTCACCGGTGCCGTGCACGAGCAGCATGTGCGCCGTCACGCCGGCCACGTAGCTCTGGGGCGCTCCCAGGCGATACCCCTCGGGATTCTCCTGCGGCGTCCACATGTATCGTTCGGTGTAGATCGTGTCGTACAGCCGCCAATCCGTCACCGGCGCGACCACGAGCGCGGCCTTGAATACGTTGCCGCCGCGGCCGGCCGAGAGTGCGGTCATGAAGCCGCCGTAGCTCCATCCCCAGATGCCGATGCGGCTGGCGTCGCCCCAGCTTTGCCGGCCGATCCACTTCGCCGCGTCGATCTGATCCTGCGATTCCTTGACGCCGAGCCGGTACTGCGTCGTCTTGCGGAAGTCGCGGCCGCGCCACGACGAGCCGCGGTTGTCGACGCACACCACGACGTAGCCCTGCTGGGTGAGCATGCGATGCCAGAGGGCACGCGTGCCGCCCCACTGATCCACGACCTGCGGGCTCGCCGGCCCGCCGTACACGTACATGAGCACGGGATACTTCTTCGTGCTGTCGAAACCGACCGGCACCATCCGGTACGCGTCGAGCTGCGTCCCGTCGGGCATCGGCACCTTGAAGAATTCGGCGGGGCGCACGGCGAGCTGCGCGAGCCGCGCCTTGAGCGGCGCGTTGTCCTGCAGGACGCGGATCACCCGCATCGACGGCAGCTCGAACAGCGTCGCCGTCGCCGGCGAGTTGATCGTCGACTGGATGTCCACCGCGAAGCGCCCATCGGGGCTGATGCTCACCGAGTGCGAGCCGGCCACCGTCGTCATGCGCGTCATCGCGCCGCCGTTCAGCGACACGCGGTAGAGATTGCGCTCGATTGCGGTCGGCGCGGCCGCGCTCACGTACACGTAGCCGTTCTGCTCATCCACCCCCTCGACGCCGAGGATGTCCACGCCGTCGGTGGTGAGCTGGCGAATGACGCGGCCGTCACGCCCGTAGAGAAAAAGCTGACGCCAGCCGCTGCGGTCGGAGAGCCAGAGGAACCGCTGCTGCCCCTGGCCGATCCATCGCAGGTCGCCGTTCTCGACGTCGACGTAGGCCGAGTCGCGGTCCGTCATCACGGTGCGGCCGCGGCCGCTCGCGGCGCTCAGTAGCAGGACGTCGACGGAATTCTGCCTGCGGGGCATCCGCTGCACGGCGACCGAGTCGGTACCGACCCACTCCATGCGCGCGAAGTACTGCCCGGTGTCGGGTCCGACGTCCAGCCACATCGTGCGGTCGGAGGCGACATCGAGCACACCGAGCCGCACGCGCGAGTTCGGCTGACCGGCCTTTGGATAGCGGAGGGTGGCGATCCTGGGATAGACGTCCGCCGTCTCATTGACGATCGGCATCGCCGGCACGGCACTCTGGTCGAAGCGCCAGTACGCGATGCGCCGCGAGTCGGGGCTCCAGCGGAACGCGTCCCGGAGGCCGAGCTCTTCTTCGTACACCCAGTCCGTGGTGCCGTTGATGATGTCTTCACTGCCGTCGCGCGTGAGCTGCTGCTCGCGCCCGGTGGCCAATTCGGTGACGAACAGGTTGTTGTCGCGGACGAAGGCGACGCGCTTCCCGTCGGGCGACACCTTGGCGAACATCTGCAGGCCGGGCTTCACCGACACCGGCGTCAGCTTGCCGGTGCGGAAGTCGTACACGGTGAACATCCCGCGGGTGTTCTGGCGCCACACCTGCACCGAATTGTGAAAGAGCACGGCAAGCTGCTCGTCGCCACTCAGCGTCAGGTCTTCCACGTTGAGCCGCTGACCCTCTGCGGCGAGCTGGTCGGCCCGGGCGATGACACTCTCCTTTCCCGTGGCGATGTCGACCTTCACCAGCTCGGTCCCGCCGTCCTTCGCCGGCCGTGCGTCGATGTACGAGCTTCCGGAGCGCAGCCAGGCCGGCTGCGGGATCGGTCCGCCGAAGAAGTCCCGGGAAGCGAAGATGCGCTCCACGGTGAGACGCGATGGATCCGCAGCTTGCGCACCGAGTGATGCGGCGGGCAGCAGCAAGAGCGCGGAGAGTCGAGCAAGACGCATGAGCACCGAAGTCAGGTGTGAATGAGAGACCGAATTGTACCCCGCGCTCTTGGGGAGGTGCTAGTGGGCGGGGAGTTGGCAGTCACTCCGTGATAGCTCACGGCTTCCACCGTCGACCGTGCGCTCGACTGTGGAAGCCGTGAGCTGTCAGTGGACGTAAAAAAAGGGCCGGCGATGTCTGCCGGCCCTTCTACTCACTGGTACGATCTCAGAGCAGCTCTGGTTTGGCGCCATCGGGCTTGGCGGGCGGAACGGCGCCCTTGGCCCGCGTCTCCGCGGCGGCCGCGGGGGGAGCGCCCAGCTCGATGTCCTCGCTGACGTTGCGCTGGAAGGTGTTGATGTCGGTATCGCGTGCGCCCGCGCCGACGAGCGAGCGGATCGCATTCGCCGCGGTCTGGACGGGGACGCCGCGCGAGACGATGTCGGCGAGGACGGTGAACGGGAGCGTGAGCGAGCGGCGCAGCTTGCTGCTCTCCTTCTTCATCTTCCCGAGCTCGACCGCGGGCACGCCGGCGTGCATCGCCGACGCGGCGGCCTTGATCTCGTCGGCGCTGGCGACGGTGCCGAGGGCGCGGTGCGCGCTAGCCATCTCGAGCGCGAGCGACCGGACGGCGGCGACGATGCGCGGCCCGTCCGCGCCCTTGCCGTACCCCTCGTACATCTTTTCCATCAGCGGCTCGACCGGCAGTCCCTGGGCGCGGGCCGAGTCGACGAGCGCGACGAGTGCGGCGCGCGTGGGCGCGTCGAGCCGCATGCCGATGCGCGGATCCTGCGCGCTGGCAGTGGCCACTGCCGTGGCGAGTGCGGCGGCGACGAGTACGCGGGCGGCGCGAGTCTTCACTTGGTGCTGTCCTCGACGACGAGTGCGCTGCTCGGCATGCCGAAATCATCTCCGGCGGACCGTGGGGCGCTCGGATCGGCGACCCACTGCTTGCCGTTCACGATGAAGGCGTAACGGTGGACGCCGGCCGGCACGGGCGCCGTGACCGACCACACACCCTCGTGATTCGTCGCGACGAGCGCGGAATCGCCGAGTCCCCAATCGTTGAAGTCGCCCACCACGGCGACGCTGCGGGCCGTCGGCGCGACGAGCACGAACTGGACGGGCGCCAGCGTCCCGACCACGGCCCGGTCGCTGCGCGGTCGCGACCGCATGATGCCGAGGGTCGCGACGGCGACGACGCCGGCCGCCACCGCGGCGATCCACGCCGGATGATGCGTCACGCGCGCCGCGAGCCCCGTCCAGCCACGCGCGCGGCGCTCGGCATGCAGCCGACGCACGCGCACCATGACGCGCCGCTCGAACGTCTCGTCGAACGAGACGGGCTTCTGCAGCTCGTGAACGATCAGCTCCAGCGTCGTCCGGCCGCTCCCACCCCACTCAGGCACTATGAACCTCCCGCAACAGGGCGCGCAGCCGATCACACGCGCGCATTACTCGCATCTTCAAAGCGGAAACACCTACGCCGGTGATCTCCGCCATCTCTTCGTACCCCAGCTCTTCTACGTACTTCAGCAGAAACGCTTCCCGTTGGTCCGGGCTGAGCTCGCCGAGTGCGCGCTCGATCTCCTCGCGCCACATCGTCTGCTCCGCCGGATGCTCCTGCGACGCCTTCATCAAGGCGGTTTCATCATACACGAACGTCTGGCCACGACGCACGCGCCGTGCCCCGCTCGTCCGACAGCGATTCACGAGGATGCGGAAGAGCCAGGCACCAAACCGCTCCGGCTCCTCACACCGCGCGAGCGACCGATAGGCACGGGTGAAGGCGTCCTGCAGCGCCTCCTCCGCATCCTCCCGGTTGCCAAGCATGTGGACCGCGTACCGGGCATACCGATCCCGGTATCGCGAGACGAGCGCGCCGTACGCGTTGACGTCACCATGCAACACTCGCGTGACGAGCACCGCGTCGGAGCTCTCCATACCGTCAGGACCTCGCGTCAAATGACACCGTCACAG
Organism: Gemmatimonadaceae bacterium; assembly: GCA_036488775.1. GTDB lineage: Bacteria > Gemmatimonadota > Gemmatimonadetes > Gemmatimonadales > Gemmatimonadaceae > AG11. Next base: position 17,218 of record DASXHF010000110.1, read on the forward strand.
TCGACACTGTTCGTGACGACGCGGTTACGAAGCAGCCGCGTCGCGACTTTCACGCCACCCCATTTCGGGGAATCTACGGAAAAGGATGCCCGTGCGCAGGATAGAACCGCCGATGCGTCCGCGCCTGCTCGACCAGCAGACCGGCCGGCTCGAATCGCCCCGGGAACCGGTCGTTCAGCACCTGGAGCTCCTCGACCACCGTTCCGGCGCCCTCGCTGTCGACATATCGGAAGGGCCCGCCGCGAAATGGAGGGAATCCGATCCCGAACACGGCCCCGACATCGCCGTCCCGCGCCGAGCGCAGCACCCCGCCCTCCAGGCAGAGCGCGGCCTCGTTGACCATCGCCAGCACGCACCGCTGCCGGATCTCCTCCGGATCGACCTCCCGGCGCGGTCCGCCATGGGCCAGCAGCTCGTAGACGGTCGGATCGACGCCGTTCTTCTTCCCGTCGTCGCCGTAGAGATAGAAGCCGTGCCGTCCCTTCCGCCCGGTGCGCCCCGACTCCACCACCCGGCGCAACGATTCGCTCGGCGCCATTCGCGGGCCGAACGCCTCGTAGAGCACCTGGCCCACTTTGCCGCCGACGTCGATCCCCACTTCGTCGAGCAGGGTGATCGGGCCCACGGGAAACCCGAAGTCGACCAGCGCACGATCGATCGCGTCGACCGACGCTCCCTCGTCGAGCAGCCGTCCGGCCTCGTTCATGTATGCCGAGAGCGCGCGGGTCGTATAGAAGCCCGGCGCGTCGTTCACCACGATCACCGTCTTGCCGAGCCTCTTTCCGTACGCCACCGCGTTGACGATCGCATCCTTGTCCGTGCGGCGCGTCGCGATGACCTCGAGCAACGGCATCTTATGCACGGGTGAGAAGAAATGCATGCCCAGCACGCGCGCCGGACGTTGGGCGGCCTCGGCGATGCGCGCGATCGGAATCGTGCTCGTGTTCGACGCGTACACCGCGTCGGGGCGCAGCACGCCTTCCGCCTCGCGCAGGACGGCGTGCTTCACCGCGAGATCCTCGAACACCGCCTCGATGACGAGGTTGGCACGGCCGAAGCCGGAGTAGTCGGTCGTCCCGCCGGCGAGCGCGAGCTGATCCTCGTACTGGATGCGCGTGATCTGCTTCTTCGCGAGCCGCTCGCGCAGCACCTCGCTCACCGCGGCGAGTCCTTTGCCGACGCGAGCCGTATCGGTGTCCTTGAGTCGCACCGGCGTGCCCTGCTGCACAGCGACGGACGTGATACCGGCACCCATGAAGCCCGCGCCGAGGACGCCGAGCGTTTCGACTTCGCGCGGCTCGGGCGCGGCTCCGCTCACGCCGGTGTCCTTCTTGAGCGCGTTGGTGGCGTAGAAGAGAAAGATCAGCTCCTTCGACTCTTCCGTCGTCGCCATCTCGCCGAAGCAGCGCGACTCCTCGCGGTAGCCCGCGTCCATTCCCTTGTCGTAACCGGTCCGGACGACGTGCAGCGCAGCGAGCGGCGCCGGATAATGTCCGTGCGTCTTCGCCATCACCCCTTCGCGCGCCTTCTTGAACAGCAGCGCGCGGCCGATCGGATTGTCCTCGAGCAGGACGGCGGCGGTCCCGCGGCCCTTCGGCTTTCGGCGCGCGGTGAGCGACCGGTCGGCCATCTTGCGCGCGCGGTCCACGGCGACGTCGATCAGGATCGCCGGATGCACGAGCTCGTCGACGAGTCCCATCTGGAGGGCTCTCTTCGCGCGCACGTTGCGTCCCGTGAGGATCAGGTCGAGGCCGCGCTGGAGGCCGACGAGTCGCGGCAGCCGCTGTGTGCCGCCGGCACCGGGGATG
>DASXHF010000122.1:0-25504 GCA_036488775.1 Gemmatimonadaceae bacterium
TGTCGGGCGGCGTGATTCGGCGTGGCCCCACGACGTTGTTCGCGCCGGCGGAGTTCGACACGTCGTACGCACGGCCGGCAGCGGCGCGAGTGGAGGGCGAGGCGACGGCCCGGACCGCCGCGCTGCGCGGCCGGCTGTACAAGGCGCTGTACGTCGACGCGTGGGCGCTGGCGTGGACCGATTCCACCGGGTTGTATCGGCCGAAGTATCAGACTCGCAGCGAGCTGTACATCCAGACGAACCTGCTGGACCGGTTTCCGCGCGGCAACTTCGGACTGCTCGCGTCGCTCGTCCACGAGTATCGCAGCGGCGTCCGGTTCGCGTCGGCCGACACCATTCGCACGACGGAAGGATACCGGCTTCTCTCGTTCAAGCTGGAGATTCGCATCCAGACCGCCGTGGTGTCGTACCAGTTCCGAAACGTGCTCCAGGAGCGGTATCAGCAGGTGCCGGGCTTCTTCTTCCCGCGTCAGGCGCAGCTCTACGGCGTGCGGTGGGATTTCTGGAATTGACGAATCGACACGGTCGTGGTGCGGCTGGAATCGGCGTGGCGCGAATTGACAATGTCATTGCGAGTTCGTAACTTACGCGGCTCGATATGATACGGAGCATGACCGGGTTCGGCGCCGCGGACGGCGAGGTGGGCGGTGGTCGCGTGAGCGTGGAGCTGCGCTCGGTGAACCACCGCTTCTTCAGCCCGTCCATCAAGCTGCCCGGAGTGCTGGCGCGCTGGGAAGGCGAGGTGCGCGAGACGCTGCGGCGCGGCGTCAGTCGCGGGCACGTCACGCTCAACGCGCGATTCGAGCGCGATGCGAACGGAAATGCCGAGCCGAGCCCGATCGACGAGGCGAGATTCGCGGCGTACGTGGCGCAGCTGCGCGACCTGCAGCGGCGCTACGCACTCCCGGACGCGCTGGACGTCGGGACGGTGCTTCGGATGCCGGACGTCTTCGCGCCGTCGGCGCGCGAAGAGCTGCCGACCGAGGCGGCGCCGCAGCTGTTGGAGGTGGTGGAACGCGCCGTTCAGGCGCTGCAGGAGACGCGGCGGGTGGAAGGCGCTCGGTTGTCGAGCTACGTGGAGGACCGGCTCGACGTCATCGAGCAGGCGCTGGACCGGATTGCCGAACGCGCCCCGGCACGCGTGACGGAGCAGCGTGACCGCCTCCGCAACGCCGTGCGCGAGCTGGCGGATGGGGTGGCGGTGGACGAAGTGCGGCTGGCGCAGGAGATCGCCTTGCTGGCCGATCGGCTGGACGTGCAGGAGGAGCTGTCGCGGTTCCGGGCGCACATCGCGGCCTTTCGCACCGCGCTGCGCGCCGGCCAGAGTGACGGCGTCGGCAAACGGCTTGGATTTCTACTGCAAGAGATGTTGCGCGAGGCGAACACGACGGGCAGCAAGGGGAACGACGCGGCGATCGTCGCCGACGTGCTGCAGGTGAAGGAGGAGCTCGAGCGGATTCGGGAACAGGTGGAGAACTTGGAGTGAGTCCATTTCCCGTGATCCTGAGCGCGCCGAGTGGGGGTGGCAAGACGACGATCGCGAAAACCCTCCTCGCGCGGCGGTCGGATCTCGGCTACTCGGTGTCGTGTACGACCCGGGCCCCTCGTCCCGGCGAAGTGCAGGGACGTGACTATTATTTCCTCTCGCGCAGCGAGTTCATCGCCGAGCGGGAGCGCGGCGCCTTCGCCGAGTCGGCCGAGGTGCACGGCAACTTGTACGGTACGCTGCGCTCGGAGGTCGAGCGGGTGCTCGGTGGCGGGCAGCACGTGGTGATGGACATCGATCCGCAGGGCGCGCGGCAGTTCGTGCGCGCCTTTCCGCAGACGGTGACGATCTTCATCCTGCCGCCGTCGGCCGAGGTGCTGCTGGAACGGCTGCGGGCGCGGCAGACGGAGAATACCGCCGAGCTGGCGGCGCGGCTGCAGTCGGCGCTGCAAGAGCTGCAGCAGGTGGACGACTACGAGTACGTGGTGGTGAACGACGACCTGGAGCGCGCGGTGGCGAGCGTCGGGTCGATCGTTGATGCGGAAGTGATGAGTCGCGAGCGCGTCAAGAACTTACGTCAACAGGTCGGGCTGCTCATCGAGCGGCTCGAGCAAGAGATCGAGAATACTTCACCCTGATCACCGAGCCAATGCGAGTCTTTACACCGACCGAGATCGCCGAGCGCGCGACCAACAAGTACCTGGGCGTCCTCGTCGCCGCGAAGTATGCGCGCGCGCTGAACGAGTTCCCGGGCGGCGCCTCACGCGACAAGAAGCTGACGACGCGCTCGCTGGAGGAGCTGTCGAGGGGCGAGATCGACTATCACGTGGTGCCGCGCCGGCGTTCGGCCGAGTGACGGTGAACCGCGAGACGTGAATCGTGAGACGTGACGGCATCCGCGGTCACGTTTCACCGCTCACGGCTCACCTCTCACCCGCCTTTCACCCGTGAGCGACACTGCCCACCGGCCGTTCGAGCGGCGCCGGATCCTGCTCGGCATCTCGGGCGGGATCGCCAGCTACAAGAGCGCGTGGCTGGCGCGTCTGCTCACCAAGGCGGGCGCGGAGGTCGACGTCGTGCTCACGCGCGCGGCGATGGAGTTCGTGGGCGCCGTGACGTTCGAGGCGCTCACGGGACGCCCGGTGCACACCGGCCTGTTCGACCCGGGCCGCGCACTCGATCACATCCGATTGGCCAAAGAGGCTGACGTTGTCGTCATCGCACCGGCGACGGCCGACCTCATGGCGCGTGCGGCGACGGGTCAGGCGGACGATCTCCTGACCGCCTGTCTGCTCGCCACGGAGTCGCCGGTGCTGCTCGTGCCGGCGATGAACGACCGCATGTGGGCGCACGCGCAGACACAGGCCAATGCGACGCACCTGCGAGCGCTCGGCTATCACCTCCTCGAGCCCGACGAAGGCATGCTCGCCGCAGGGGAAGGGAGCGGACCGGGGCGGATGCCGGAGCCGGAGACGATCTTCGCGCACGTCGGCCGCCTGCTCGAGCGCGACGGCGCACTGCGCGGCACTCGCGTGCTGGTCACCGCCGGCCCGACGCGCGAAGCGATCGATCCGGTGCGCTTCCTGTCCAACCACAGCACGGGCAAGATGGGCGTGGCCATTGCCGCCGCGGCGTGGCGTCGCGGCGCCGACGTCACCCTCGTCGCCGGTCCGCTGTCCGTCGTCGTGCCCGTCGGCGTGCAGCATGTCGCGGTGCAATCGACCGATGACATGCGCGCCGCAGTGGCCGCGCAGATTGGCTCGGCGGACATCGTGGTGATGAGCGCGGCGCCGGCCGACTACCGCCCCACCGAGCACGGCGATCGCAAGCTCAAGAAGACGGGAACGGCGCGCACGTTGGAGCTGACGGAGACGACCGACATCCTCGCGAGCACGCGCAATGCGCGGAAGGCTGGCGCGATCGTCGTCGGGTTCGCGCTCGAGACCGACGACCTGCTCGCGAACGCGCGGCGCAAGCTGGAGGCAAAGGAGCTGGACATGATCGTGTTGAACGACGCGAAGGAGCGCGGGGCCGGCTTCGGCGGCGACACCAACCGGGTCGCGATCCTGCGCCGAGGCGACGCCCAGGTGGAGCAGCTTCCGCTGATGTCCAAGGTGCAAGTCGCCGACGAGCTATTGGACCGCATCGAGGCGCTGCGCGGTGGACGCTAGAGAAGCGCTGCGGCGCTACCTCGAGCAGCGTCGCGACCTCGGCGAGAGCGAGCTGGTGCTCGATTCGTTGAGCGTCGACGAGGCGCTCCGTCTCCTCGGCGCGAGCCATCAGACCGGTGCGAGCAATCAGACCGGGAACGCGGCGGATTGGCGGGAGGCGGTTCGCGCGGCGGGCGGGGCGCCCGAGCAGCGCGAGACGCGCCGGCCCGCCGCGACGTCTCAGGAGGAAGCGATGCCCAAGCGCCCCGCCCGACCACCGGCCGACCCGATCATCGTCGACGCCGTCCACGTGCCCGCCACGGAACGGGATGCCCTGGGAGGAGAGGGGGGCTCGCCGCTCGAGGACGTGCCGCAGGGACTCGTGGTCGGGGGCGCCGCGCGCGCGTTGTTCGACGATCCAGCGTTCAAGCTCGAGTCGCTGGATGAGATCGCCGGCGCGGTCGCGACTTGCCGCCGCTGTGCGCTGTACGCGACCGCCAAGAACCCGGTGCCCGGCGACGGCAACCCCGAGGCCGGCATGATGTTCGTGGGCGAGGCGCCGGGCGCGAACGAGGACGAGCAGGGGAAGCCGTTCGTGGGGCAGGCGGGCCAGCTGCTCACCAAGATCATCGAGGCGATCAAGCTCAGGCGGGAGGACGTCTACATCGCCAACGTCCTCAAGCATCGTCCCCCCGGAAATCGCAACCCCCTTCCGGACGAGGTCGTCGCGTGTTCACCGTATCTGGTACGCCAGATCGAGCTCGTTCGTCCAAAGGTGATCGTTGCGCTCGGGACCTTCGCGGCGCAAACTCTCCTCGAGACCAAGCTCGGCATCGGGAAGCTGCGTGGGCAGGTGCATCGCTACTACGGCGTTCCGTTGATCGTGACTTACCATCCTGCCGCGCTGCTCCGGAACCCGTCCTGGAAGCGCCCCACCTGGGAAGATGTCCAGCTCGCCCGTCGAATACTCGATCGCGCCCGCGCCGCTGGCGCGTGATCCCTACCGGGATCGGCGTCCGCCGTACTCCGAGGACGCCGAACAGGCCGTGCTCGCGGCCATGCTGATCGACCAGGACGCCGTCATGCGGGCCATCGAGGTCGTCGACGACTCGATGTTCTACGCCGAACGGCACCGCCGCCTCTACCGCGCCATGATCTCCATCACGGAGCGCGGGAGCGTCGTCGATCCGCTCACGCTCGCGGACGAGCTGTCGCGCCGCGGCGAGTTGGAAGCCGCCGGGGGCAAGGACTACATCGGCTTCCTGGTCGACGCGGTGCCCACGGCCGCGAACGTCGAGTATCACGCGCGCATCGTGAAGGAGAAGGCGCTGCTGCGCCGCTTGATCGAGGTGTCGACGGAGATCGTCGGCGAGGCGTTTGCCGGCGCGCAGACGGCCGACGATCTGCTCGATCTCGCGGAGCAGAAGATCTTCCAGGTCGCGCAGCAGCGCGGGACGGAGGGCTTCTCGCGCATCAAGGAGCTGCTCTGGCCGACGATGGAGCGCATCGAGGCGATCCACGCCGGCGGCGAGTCCATCACCGGCATCGCCAGCGGGTTCGCGGACCTCGACGAGATGACGTCGGGGTTCCAGCCGTCGGACCTCATCATCGTCGCGGCGCGTCCGTCGATGGGGAAGACGGCGTTCACGCTCAACATTGCGCAGTACGCCGCGATCGAGAAGGAGCGCAAGGTGGCGTTCTTCTCGCTCGAGATGAGCAAGGAGTCGCTCGTGCAGCGCATGCTCACCTCCGAGGCGCGCGTCGACGCCCAACGGCTGCGCAAGGGCATGCTGCCCGACGCCGACTTCCCGCGACTGGCGCGCGCGGCGGGCATCTTGACACATGCACCGATCTGGATCGACGACTCGGCGGGCATCACGATGCTCGAGATGCGCTCCAAGGCGCGCCGCCTGAAGGCAGACCAGGGCCTCGATCTCGTGATCGTCGACTATCTGCAGCTGATGCAGGGACCGGCGAACTCGGAAAGCCGTCAGCAGGAAGTATCGCAGATCTCCCGCGGACTCAAGGGGCTCGCGAAGGAGCTGAGCGTGCCGGTGATCGCGCTCTCGCAGCTGTCGAGAGCACCGGAGCAGCGAGCCGGCGACAGCAAGCGCCCGCAGTTGTCCGACCTTCGTGAATCGGGCGCCATCGAACAGGATGCGGACCTCATCATGTTCATCTACCGCCCCGAGGTGTACGAGGGCCCGGTAGACAAGGACGGCAACTCACTCGAAGGGCGCGCCGAGATCATCATCGGCAAGCAGCGCAACGGGCCGATCGGATTCGTGAATTTGTTCTTCCACAAGAACTACACGCGGTTCGAGAACTTCTCCCAGCGGGCACCAGCTCCCACCGGCGGTGGAACCGAGGCGGGACGAATTGGTCCTGCGGAAGGTCGTCGGGTAGGGTAGCAGTATCCCGTGCGACGGTCGGTCGCGCCGCCACGATGAGTGTTTGTTTGCCGTACGGGGTACGGTACGGGGTACGAAGTACCGGGTACGGCCGATTCGGCGCGCGAGCTTCGAGCCGTGGAAAGGCGCGGCGAAAGGCCACTCCTCGCCGAATAGCGGGTACGTCGTACTTCGTACCACGTACTAGGTACGAGGTAGGCCGGGAACCCCGCTCCGATGCCGTTGATGGGTCGCGTCTCGCCCGGGCCGGCTGCTCCACGCGCTAAGTTTCGTCATGCCCCCCAAGACCAAGACCGTCTACCGCTGCACCGAGTGCGGCGCCGATCACCCGAAATGGGCCGGCCGCTGCGACGTGTGCAACGCGTGGAATTCCCTCGTCGAGGAAGCCGTGGCGAAGGCCGCGCCGAGCGGCGGCGCGAGCCGTCGCGCCGGCGGAGCGCGCACGCTCGCGGAGGGCGGGAGCGTCGCGCCGACGCCGCGGCTGCGCGAGGTCAGTGGATCGGAGTCGCAGCGCTGGACGACCGGCATCGACGAGTTCGACTTCGTCCTCGGTGGAGGGCTCGTGCCCGGGTCGATGATCCTCATCGGCGGCGAGCCCGGGATCGGCAAGTCCACGCTGCTGCTGCAGGTCGCGGCGCGACTGCAGAATGCGGGGCACGCGACGCTCTACGCGTCCGGTGAGGAGAGCAACCTGCAGGTGAAGCTCCGGGCCGATCGACTTGGCGAGGACGCGAGCGACGTGCAGCTGCTCAGCGAGACCAACCTCGAGACGATCCTCGCCACGGCGAGCGCGGTGTCGCCGGCGGTGCTCGTCGTCGACTCCATCCAGACGGTGTTCACCGCCGATCTCGAAGGCGCGCCGGGCAACGTCGGGCAGGTGCGCGAGTGTGCGGCGCGGCTGATGCGCTTCGCCAAGGAGAGCGGCACCGCGGTCTTCGTCGTCGGCCACGTGACCAAGGGCGGTGGCATCGCCGGACCGAAGACCCTCGAGCACATCGTCGACACGGTGCTCTACTTCGAGGGCGAGAACTCGCTCGACCATCGGGTGCTGCGCGCAACGAAGAACCGCTTCGGGAGCGTCGACGAGATCGGCGTCTTCCGCATGGCCGAGGACGGGCTCACGCCGGTCGCGAACCCGTCGGAGCTCTTTCTGGGCGACCGCAGCATGCACGCATCCGGGAGCGCCGTCACCGCGCTGCTCGAGGGATCTCGGCCGATCCTGATCGAGGTGCAGGGTCTGGCCGCGAAAGCTGGATTCGGCACCCCCCAGCGCGTGGCCACCGGCTACGATTCGCGCCGGCTCGCGCTCCTGCTCGCGGTGCTCGACAAGCGCGCCGGACTTTCCTTCAGCCAGCTCGACGTCTTTCTCAACGTCGTCGGCGGCGTGCGGCTGTCCGAGCCGGCCGGCGATCTCGCCGTGGCGGCGTCGCTCGCGTCGAGCGTGTACGAGCGCGCGCTCCCGCACGAGGCGGTGTTCGTCGGCGAGGTGGGACTCGGCGGCGAGATCCGGCCCGTGTCGCAGGCGGAGCGGCGGCTCGCCGAGGCGGCGAACATGGGGATGACCACCGCCTATCTCGCCGAGCGCGGCGTGCCGAAGCGCATTCCATCGGGGTTGAACGCCGTCGGCGTGCGCACGATCGGCGATCTGTTCGAGCGAGTGTTTCGGTGACGGCGCCCCGCGACGTCGGTGTGATCATCGTCGCCGGCGGCAGCAGCTCGCGCGCCGGCGGCGAGGAGCTGAAGCAGTTCCGGTGGGTCGCCGGCAAACCGATGCTGCTGCACAGTGTGCAGACGTTCATGGCGCGCGCCGACGTCGGGATGGTCGTCGTGGTCCTGCCGCAGCGCTATGCCGGCGATCCGCCCCCCTGGCTCTTCCAGTGCGACGTCGATCGCCTGCTCGTCTCGCTCGGCGGGCGAACGCGGAGCGAGAGCGTGGCGAATGGCCTCGATGATCTCCCCGATGAGGCGGAGATCGTGCTCGTGCATGACGCCGCGCGGCCGCTCGTCGGCGCCGCGACGATCGACCGCGTCGTGGACGCCGTGCGCGCGGGAACGAGCGCTGTCGCAGCGCTGCCCGTCGTCGACACTTTGAAGGAGGTCGATGGCGACGGCCTGATCCGCCGCACGGTCGACCGCGACACACTCTGGCGCGCGCAGACGCCGCAGGGCTTTCCGCGCCGCGTTCTGGTGGAGGCACACCAGCGCGCCCGGGCGGAGCGCGTGACTGCCACCGATGATGCCGCACTGCTCGAGCGACTCGGCCTACCGGTGCGCGTCGTGCGCGGCAGCGAGCGCGCGCTCAAGGTCACCGAGCCCGCCGACTTCGCACGCGTCGAATCTCTCGTGACTCTGGACGAATGAAAGGCGACGTCGCACAAGGTATCCCCTTCTGGTCCGACGACGAGGTCGCCGCGGCGATCCGTCCCGCGCTCGAGCAGATCGAGCTGCGACGCGTGCTCGCGTACCCCACCGAGACGGTGTACGGCTTCGGCGGCGGGATCGACCGCGATTCGGTCGCCGCGCTGATCCGGCTCAAGGGGCGTCCCAAGGGCAAGCCATTTCTGCTGCTCATCGCCGGCAGCGACATGCTCGCGAAGCTCGACGTCACCCTGCCGAGCTTCGCGACGAATCTCGCGGCGCGGTTCTGGCCGGGTCCGTTGACGCTGGTGCTGCCGGGCGGCGAGAAGCGCGTCCCGGAGGCGCTGCGCGGTCCGGAGGGTGGGATCGCGGTGCGGTGGACGCCGCACCGGGCGCTGCAGCGACTCATTCGCGCACACGGCGACGCGATCACGTCGACGAGCGCCAATCGCCCGGGGGTTCCGCCCGCCGCGTCGGCGCGCGAGATTCGGGAGCAGTGGGGCGACGCGATCGCTCGCGGCGCTCTGCGGGTTCTCGACGGCGGCTCGCTTCCGCATTCGCCGCCGTCCACGGTCCTCGATTGCACGGCGCGTGCGCCGCGCGTCATTCGCCCCGGGGCGATTCCCGCCGAGTCGCTCCGGGAATTTGCGCCGACGCTCATCGGAGACGTCTGACCTCCGTGCCGGTCTCGTGAAGGCTCAGTGAAGATCCTCTTCGTCTGCACCGGCAACACCTGCCGGAGTCCGCTCGCCGAGGCGATCGCGCGCAAGGTCGCGATCGAGCGCGGCCTGTCCGACGTGGACGTCGCGAGCGCCGGCACGAGCGCATGGGACGGTGCCGCCGCGTCGGACGGTGCGATGCTCGTCGGCCTCGAGCGGCGGCTCGACCTCGGCAGCCATCGCTCGCAGCAGCTGACGCGTGCCCTCGTCGAGTCCGCCGACCTGGTGCTCACAATGGGCCCGCACCATCTCGAGCGCGTCGAAGCGCTGGGCGCCGGCGACAAGGCGTTCCTTCTCACGGCGTACCCGAACCGCCACGCGGCAGGACGTGCGGTCAGCGATCCGATGGGCGGCGATCTCGACGTGTACCGGGCGACCGCCGACGAGCTCGAGGCGGAGATCCGCCGCGTGTTCGACCGCCTCGCGGCCGAACGCGTGCCCGACACGGAGTAGCGCATGCCCGGCGCGTCGTGACGCCGCCCCCCCGACCGGGGCGGCTGGTGCTGCTCGGGCATCCCGTCGCCCACTCCAAGTCGCCGGCGCTCCACAATGCCGCGTTGCGCGCGGCCGGCATTCCGCTCGTCTACGAGGCGCTCGACGTGGAGCCGGCGGCGCTCGACGACGCGCTCAGTGCGCTCGCGCGAGCGAACGGCGCGGGCAACGTGACGATCCCGCACAAGGAGGCGGTCGCCGCTCGCTGCGCGCGACTCACCGACATCGCGCGGCGGTGCGGCGCCGTGAACACATTCTGGCACGACGACGGCGAGCTCGTCGGCGACAACACCGACGTGGGCGGGTTCGACGCGACCGCGCGTCTCCTCGTCGGCGAGCGCCGCGGCGCCCGCGTCGCGCTCATCGGCGCCGGCGGTGCAGCGGCGGCGGTGCTGGCCGCGGTGGAAGGATGGGGCAACGCGCAGGTGAGCATCTACAATCGTCACATGCCACGCGCCATGCTGCTCGCATCGCGGTTCCCGCAGATCGCGTCGCCCGTCGCCGATCTGACGTCGGCGCTGCGCGATGCCACGCTCGTGGTGAACACCACGCCGGTCGGCATGCGCGACTCCTCGCATCCAGTCCCGCTCGCGATGTTGCCCCACGGCGCCGCGGTGTTCGACCTCGTCTACCGCGCCGACGAGACGGCCTGGGTTCGCGAGGCGCGGCAGGCCGGACACCGCGCGGCCGACGGGGAAGGCATGCTGTTCGAGCAAGCCGCGCTGGCCTTTCAGCGGTGGTTCGGCCGAGAGCCCGATCGAAACGCGATGTGGAAGTCGATGCACTGATGCTCCGTCGCGCGGGCGGCGCGCTCCTCGATCTGCTCCTGCCGCGGACCTGCGCCGTGTGCGGGCGATTGCAGACTGCGGCCGAACGTGAGCTCGTGTGCGGCCACTGTTGGACGAAGGCGCGCGAGCTGCCATATCCGCGATGCGGGCGGTGCGGACATTCCATCGGCTATCGGCCCAACCTCGGTGCGCCCCAGCCTCTCCGGAACGCTCCGGCTCCCGTCTGCCGCTGGTGCGAGCTGCTCCCGCCGTACGTGCGCGCCGCCCGCTCGGCGTTCGCCATCCCGGGCGGCTCGGCGGAGTCGATCGTCCACGCCTTCAAGTACCGGGGGTGGCCGGCCATCGCGCGGGCGATGGCGCGGCGCATGGGATCGCTCGCCTTCCCGGATGACGTCGTACGCGAGCGTTCGGCGCTCGTGCCCGTGCCGCTCGCCCCTGCGCGCCAGCGCGAGCGTGGTTACAATCAGAGCGCCGAGCTGGCGCGCGCACTCGGTGCGCTGTGGCAGGTGCCGGTGCGGGACGATCTCATCGAGCGCGTGCGTGCAACATCGACGCAGACGCGGTTGACACCGGGGGAGCGTCACCGCAACGTTTCGGGCGCGTTCCGTGCACGCGCGGATCGCGCTTCGCTTCGCGGCCGCCATTTCGTCCTCGTGGACGACGTGGTGACCACGGCGGCGACTCTCAACGCGTGCGCTGCCGAGCTGCACGCCGGCGGTGCACGCATTCTCAGTTTTGTGACCTTCGGCCGGGCGCCCGCCGTCGGCGACCGGTGGTGACCAGGGAGAGGAAAGAGATGGCCATTCGTGTCGGTATCAACGGCTTCGGCCGGATCGGACGCCAGGTGCTCCGCGCCGCGAAGCAGGCAGGGCTCAAGGACCTCGAGTTCGTCGCGGTGAACGACCTCACCGACACCAAGACGCTCGCACATCTCTTCAAGTACGACTCGGTGCACCGCGAGTATCGCGGCACCGTCGTTGCCGGCGCCGGCACGATCGCCGTCGACGGCGACGAGATCGCGATCCTTGCCGAGAAGGACCCGGCGAAGCTTCCGTGGAAGGATCTCAAGGTGGACGTGGTGCTCGAGTCCACCGGACGCTTCACGGAGGCCGACAAGGCGAAGGCGCACATCGCCGGCGGCGCGAAGAAGGTGATCATCTCGGCCCCAGCCAAGGGTGAGGACATCACCATCGTGCTCGGCGTGAACGAAGGCAAGTACGATCCGAAGGCCCACAACATCATCTCCAACGCGTCGTGCACGACCAACTGCCTGGTGCCGATGGTGAAGGTCGTGCGTGACAACTTCGGCTTCCAGCGCGGCTCGATGCTCACGGTGCACAGCTACACCAACGACCAGAACGTGCTCGACCTGCCGCACAAGGATCTGCGGCGGGCGCGGGCGGCCGCCATCTCCATGATCCCGACGACGACCGGCGCCGCGAAGGCGACGTCGCTCGTGATCCCGGAGCTCAAGGGCAAGATCGACGGCATGTCGGTGCGCGTGCCGACGCCGGACGTCTCGTTCACCGACCTGTCGGTCGTCGTGGACCGGGCGACGACCGTGCAGGAGGTCAACGCGGCGTTCAAGAACGCGGCGGCGCAGGGACCGCTCAAAGGCTATCTCGCTTATACCGAGGCGGAGCTCGTGTCGTCGGACTTCATCGGCAATCCGCACTCGTGCATCATCGACGCGAAGTCGACGAACGTCGTCGACGGACTGCTGGTGAAGGTCTGCGGCTGGTACGACAACGAGTGGGGATACGCGTCCCGCTGCGTCGACCTGCTGCGCTACGTCGGCCAGCGGCTCTGAGCCGGCGGTGGCCAAGCTCTCCGTCCGCGATCTGACGCCGGCGCAGCTCGCCGGCAAACGCGCGCTCGTGCGCGTCGACTTCAACGTTCCGCTCAACGAGCATCAGCACGTCACCGACGACACGCGCATCCGCGCCGCGATCCCGACCCTGGAGCTGTTGCTCGAGCGCGGCGCGCGCATCGTGCTGCTGTCGCACCTCGGCCGCCCGAAGGGAAAGCCCGAGCCGAAGTACTCGCTCGAGCCGGTGAGCCGGCGTCTGCAGGAGCTGATGCCGCGCCGCACGGTGCTGTTCGTCGAGAGCACCGACACCGACGAAGCGCTCAAGGCGTCGAACGAGCTGCAAGCGGGGCAGGTGCTGCTCCTCGAGAATACCCGCTTTCTCGGCGGCGAGGAGAGCAACGACCAACGACTCGCGCGGGCGCTCGCGCAGCTCGGCGACCTGTTCGTCAACGACGCCTTCGGTGCGGCGCATCGCGCCCACGCGTCGACCGAGGGGGTGACGCACTACCTGCAGCCGGCGGTCGCCGGTCTGTTGATGGAGAAGGAGCTGACCTACCTCTCGTCCGCGCTCGAGCGGCCGCAGAAGCCGTTCGTTGCCATCCTCGGCGGCGCCAAGATCTCGGGGAAGATCGACGTCATCGAGGCGCTCTTGCCGAAGGTCGACGCGCTCCTGGTCGGTGGTGCCATGGCGTGCACCTTCTACAAGGCGATGGGGCTCGAGACGGGCCGATCGCTCGTCGAGGCGGATCGGGTCGAGATGGCCAAGACGCTGCTCGACAAGGCGGGCACGCGTCTCATTCTTCCGCACGACTGCGTCGTCGCGCCGTCGATCGACGCCGGCGACCGTGCGCGCGCCGTCTCGCGCGAGCGCATTCCAGCGGACCTGATGATGCTCGACATCGGACCGCGCACCGCCGAATCCTACGCGCGCGCGATCCAGAGCGCGCGCACGGTGCTGTGGAATGGGCCCATGGGGGTGTTCGAGAAGCCGCCCTTCGACAAGGGGACGCGAGCGATCGCCGAGGCGATGGCGAAGGCGACGGCCCAAGGCGCGACGACGATCGTCGGCGGCGGCGACTCCGCCGCGGCGGTCGAGCAGATGGGGCTCGCCTCCCGGATGAGTCACGTGTCCACGGGCGGCGGGGCGTCGCTCGAGTTTCTCGAGGGGAAAGTGCTGCCCGGCGTCGCCGCTCTGACCGACAAGTAGCCGGTCATGCACCAACGACCTGTCCTCGCGGCGAACTGGAAGATGAATCTCGGCCCCTCGGAGGCAACGGCCTTTCTTGCGTCGTTTCTCCCGCGGTATGCACCGCGCACCGACCGCACCGTCGTTCTCTTTCCCGCCGCGATCTCGTTTGCCGCCGTGCATGCCGCGACTGCCGGCCGGCCCGACATCAGGCTCGGCGTGCAGAACGTCCACACCGAGGAGAAGGGCGCGTTCACCGGAGAGATTTCCGCGGCGATGGCCGCCGACGCGGGCGCGGCGTTCGTGCTCGTCGGCCACTCGGAACGGCGCCACGTATTCCACGAGACGGACGCGCAGGTCGCGCAGAAGTGCGCACGCGTGGTGCAGCATGGCCTCGTGCCGATCCTGTGCGTCGGCGAGACGATCGAGCAGCGCGAGCGAGACGAGACGACCGAGGTCGTGCTGCACCAGCTCCGGACGGGGGTGTCGATGCTCTCGCACGAAGGAGTCCGCAACGCGATCGTCGCGTACGAGCCGGTGTGGGCGATCGGTACCGGGCGCACGGCGACGCCGGCGGACGCGACGGCGGTACACGCGGTTATTCGGGATGCCTTGGCCGAGGTGATCGGCGATGGGGCGGCGGAGGTGCCGATTCTGTACGGCGGCAGCGTGAACACCGGGAATGCCTCGGCGCTGCTCTCGGCGCCGGAGGTGGATGGACTGTTGGTCGGGGGGGCGAGTCTGGATCCGGTGGGATGGGCGCAGATCTGCGAGGCGACGGGACACAGCTGACTCGATTCGCGCTCGCGCACGCACTCACGCTGAGCCGGGTCGGTTGTGTCCTCCTTGACCCGCCCCGTAAGTCCAATCATATTTGACGTTTACCTGACCTGACGTCCTTCACCCGCCGCGCGGCATGTTCACCTTTCTTCTCGTTCTGCTCGTCATCGACAGCTTCGTGCTGGTCGCCGCCATCCTTCTCCAGGCCGGGAAGGGGAACGGGCTCGCCGCAAGCTTCGGCGGAGTGAGCAGCTCGGCAGATTCGCTGCTCGGCACGCGGCAGGCGGGGAACCTGCTCACCAAGGCGAGCTGGTACGGGGGGGGGATCTTCCTCGCGCTCTCGTTCATCCTCTCGCTGCTCGGCACGCGGCAGCGCGCGCCCAAGTCGGTGCTGGATCAGGCGTTCACGACGCCGCCGGCGCCCGTGACCGCGCCCGTCACGCCGAACGCGAACAGCGCGATCCCGCTGACGCCCGTGACGCCCTCGACCGGCACCGCGCCGGCGACGACGACGCCCGCGCCGGCGAAGAAGCCATAGCGGTGCCGACCACCGCCGAGACCCCAGGGTTCCTCCTCCTTGAGGACGGAACCCTTTTTCGGGGCACGCTGCACGGTCACCGTGAGCCGAGCGTCGCCGAAGTGGTGTTCACGACGAACATGAGCGGGTACCAGGAGGTCTTCACCGATCCCTCGTACCGCGGCCAGATCGTCGTCATGACCGCTCCGATGATCGGCAACTACGGCGTCAATCCGGCGGACCCGGAGTCGCCGGGTCCCCAGGTCGCCGGCGTGATCTGCCGCGAGCTCGCGCGCCACTACTCCAACTGGCGGGCCGAGGGCGACCTCGCTTCGTATCTGGCGGCGGCGCAAATTCCGGTGCTCGATGGCGTTGACACGCGTCGTCTCACGCGGCACTTGAGGACGGTGGGCGTGATGCGCGGCGCCATCGCGGCGGGCGAGGAGCCGGGCGCCGACGTCGTCGCGGCGCTCGAGGCCTGTCCATCGATGGAGGGGCTCGACCTCGCGTCGCGGGTGACCACCGCCGAGCCGTACGAGTGGGGCAACCCGCAGGCGCCGCATCACATCGTCGCGTTCGACTACGGCATCAAGCGCAACATTCTGCGGCTGTTCGACGAGGCCGCGTGCCGGATCACGGTGGTGCCCGCCCAGACGAGTGCCGAGTCGGTGCTCGAGATGAATCCTGACGGGGTGTTCCTCTCGAACGGCCCTGGGGACCCCGACGCGGTCAGCTACGCGCCGGACACGGTGCGCGCGATCGCGGACGAAGGCGTGCCCATCTTCGGTATCTGCTTGGGACATCAGATCCTGGGGCTCACCTACGGCGGGTCCACGGAGAAGATGCCATACGGCCACCGGGGCGGAAATCATCCAGTCCGCGAGCTCGAGACCGGGCGCATCCTCATCACGTCGCAGAACCATGGGTTCGCGGTGAAAGGTGACGAGCGGGAGATCCCGGGCGCTCCCGAGCTCGAAGTGACGCACGTGAACTTGAACGACGGATCGGTGGAAGGGCTCCGGCATCGAGAGCTGCCGATCTTCGGGGTGCAGTATCACCCCGAGGCGGCGCCGGGACCGCATGACGCCCGGCCGCTGTTCGGGCAGTTCATGGATTCCGTACGGAACGCCCGCAGGGGGGCCAGAAGTGGCCCAAGCTCTTGACACACAAGGGTTAACGCGGATAAGTTCGATCAGCTTTCCAGCCCCCTTCCGCTGCCCGCCTGAGGCATCTTCCCATGACGAAAGCCGATCTGGTCGAGCGTGTGACCGCCCAGATTTCCCGCACGGCGGGGCCGATGATCTCGAAAAAGGATTGCGCGCGCGTCGTCGATTCCTTTCTCGACGCGATCAAGGAAGCGCTCCAGGAACAGAAGAACATCGAGGTTCGCGGCTTCGGCACGTTCAAGATCCGTCACCGGAAAACCCGCATGGCGCGCAACCCCCGCACCGGTTCGCCGGTCGAGGTGTCGGCGCGGCCGGTGCCGGTGTTCAAGCCGTCCAAGGAGCTCCGCGCGATGGTGGCCAACATCGACATCTCCGATCTGGAGAACGAAGAAGAGGAGCTGTCGGAGGCGTAACCGCCGCTCCGATCTACGCTTGCGCCTCGGCTCATGCCGGGGCGTACCTATATCGGGGAGTTCCCAAGCGCCGTGCGACTCCGTAGCATGCAACCATGAGCGTCACCGTGCTCCTCTTCGCCTCGTACGCCGATGCACTGGGCGCGAGCAGCGTGCAGTTGGAGCTGCCACCCGACGCAACGGTCGCCGACGTGCTGGCCGACTTGCGCGGTCGGCCGGGAGCGCAGCTGTTGCCGCCGGCACCCCTCGTCGCCGTGAATCAGCGCTACGCGCGCGCGGACAGCGCGGTTCGCGCCGGTGACGAAGTGGCGGTGATCCCACCGGTGGCGGGGGGATGACGAACGATCCGTCGCCGGCCACGCGCCTCACGCGCGACCCGATCGATCCGGCGGCGCTGCTGCGGTTGGCCGGTCGGCCGGCCAACGGCGCGCTGGTGCTCTTCGTCGGGGTGGTGCGCGACGTCAACGACGGGCGCGCCGTGACGGGAATCGAGTATTCGGCCTACGAAGCGATGGCCGCGACGGAGCTCGCAGACATTGCCACCGAGGCGGCAGCGCGCTTCGGCACGCCGGACATCGCCATCGAGCACCGACTCGGCGAGCTCGCGCTCGAGGAGGCCAGCGTCGGCATCGCGGTGGGTCATCCGCACCGTGGCGGCGCATACGACGCGTCGCGCTGGATCATCGAGCAGCTCAAGCGGCGTGTCCCGATCTGGAAGCGCGAGCACTACGTGGACGGGACGCGCGAGTGGGTCGACCCGACCGGACACCCGGCGTCAGCCGCGGGCCTCGGCCGGTGAGCGGCTTGCGCGATCAGTTCGGGCGCACGATCGAGTATCTCCGGATCTCGGTCACGGACCGCTGCAACTTCCGCTGCCAGTACTGCATGCCCGTCGAGGGGCTGCCGTGGCTGCCGAAGTCGGACATCCTCACGTACGAGGAGATTCACGAGGTCGTGCGGCAGCTGGCGGTGCTGGGACTGCGGCGCATTCGGCTGACGGGTGGCGAACCGACGATCAGACCACAGCTTGCGACGCTCGTGTCGATGCTGCGCAGCGTGCCCGAGGTGGAGGACATCGCTCTGTCCACCAACGGCGTGAAGCTGCCGGCGATCGCCGATGAGCTGGCGCGCGCCGGCCTGGATCGGGTGAACATGTCGGCCGACAGTCTGCGCGCGGATCGCATCGCGGCGATCGCGCGCCGCGACCTCGACTTCGATCCGATACGCTCGGCGCTCGCGGCGCAGGCGGCCGGCCTCGATCCGATCAAGCTGAACGTCGTCCTGCTGCGCGGCACGAACGACGACGAGATCGTCGACTTCGCACGGCTGACGCTGGATCATCCGTGGCACGTGCGGTTCATCGAGCTCATGCCAGTGGGCTCGATGATGGAGCTGACCGACGAGCACGTCGTGCCGAGCGACGAGGTCCTCGCACGGGTGAGCGACGCCCTGGGTCCGCTCGAAGCGGCCACCGGCCCCGCGCGTGGCAATGGACCTGCCGCATACGTGCGTCTCGCCGGCGCCGCCGGGACGATCGGCGTGATCACGCCGATGACTCACACGTATTGCGGCAGCTGCAACCGCGTTCGGCTGACGGCGGACGGCCGGCTCCGGACGTGCTTGTTCGGCGACCACGAAGTGGACCTGCGCACCCCGCTGCGCGCTGGGATCCCGCTCGAGGCGTTCGTGCGCCAGGCGCTCGCGGAGAAACCGCTCGAGCACGCGTTGCTGCAGCGCCGCAACGGCGGCCTGCGCGCGCTGTCCCAGGTCGGCGGGTAACGCGGCCCGACAGCGCGGTCATGCGCTGAGCGCCCAACCCAGGGTACCATCCGCCTGCGACCGCGATAGTTTTGTCGGAGCGGTACTCACATTCAGACACTCGCTCTCATGGTCAATAAGATCACCGTGGTCGGGGCCGGAAACGTCGGCGCCACGACCGCGCAGCGCGTCGCCGAGAAGGAGTTGGCGCGTACTGTCGTCATGGTCGACGTCGCCGAGGGAATTCCGCAGGGCAAGGCGCTCGACCAGTGGCAGAGCGCCCCGATCGAGGGATTCGATTCCCGTGTCATCGGCACCAACGGCTACGACGAGACTCGGGACTCCGATCTCGTCATCATCACCGCCGGCATCGCGCGCAAGCCCGGCATGTCGCGCGACGATCTGCTCAACACCAACGCCGGCATCGTGAAGTCGGTGTCGGAGCAAATCGCCAAGACCTCGCCCAAGGCGATCCTCATCGTCGTCAGCAATCCGCTCGACGTCATGTGCTACGTCGCGATGAAGGCGTCCGGCTTCCCGCGCCAGCGCGTGATCGGCATGGCCGGCGTGCTCGACACGGCGCGCTACCGCGCGTTCCTCGCCGAGGCGCTCGACGTTTCCGTGCGCGACATCCAGGCGATGGTGCTCGGCGGCCACGGCGACACGATGGTACCGCTCATCTCGTACACGACCGTCAGCGGGATTCCCGTCACCCAGCTGATCGACAGAGCCAAGCTCGACGCGATCGTCGATCGCACCCGGAACGGCGGTGCCGAGATCGTGAAGCACCTCAAGACGGGGTCGGCGTACTACGCGCCCTCGGCGGGCGCCGTGCAGATGGCCGAGGCGATCGTCAAGGACGAGCGCCGGATTCTGCCCTGCGCGGCCTGGCTCGAGGGCGAATACGGGATGAAGGGGCTCTTCCTCGGCGTGCCGTGCAAGCTCGGTCGCAACGGGCTCGAGAAAGTGCTCGAGGTCCAGCTCACGGCGGAGGAGCGCAAGGCGCTCGAGAAGAGCGCCGAAGCAGTGCGCGAGCCGATGTCCGCCGTCAAGATGTGACTCGAGGCGAAGATGCACGGGCGGTGCCGACCGAGGCGCCGCCCGTCTTCGCTCAATTCCCGGAGCCGACAAACCGATGTGGGTGCTGACGCTCTACCGTTCGACGATCGGCAAGAAGGCGATCATGGCGGTCACCGGGTTGATCCTGGTTGCCTTCGTGATCGCGCACATGCTCGGCAATCTGCAGGTGTTCATCGGTCCCGCCAAGATGAACGGGTACGCCGCCTTCCTGAAGAGCACCGGTGAGCTGCTCTGGCTGGCGCGGCTCGGTCTGCTCGCCGCGGTGCTGCTGCACATTCTGATGGCGTGGCAGCTGACGCGAATCAAGACGCAGGCGCGGCCGGTCGGCTACGTCAGGAAGGAGCCGCAGGTGGCGACGCTGGCGTCGCGGACGATGCGATGGGGCGGGGTGCTGCTGCTCGTCTTCATCGTGTTCCACATCCTGCACTTCACCACGGGCACCGTCTTTCCGCTAGCGAGCCGCCCCGAGCCGATGTACCCGGCGTTCAGCCATACCGACGTGTATGGCAACGTGATCGCCGCGTTCCGCACGCCGTGGGTGACGGCGTTCTACGTCGTGGCGATGCTGTTTCTCATGCTGCATCTCTTTCATGGCGCCTGGAGCTCGGTGCGCACGCTCGGCCTCGCCAAGCCGTCGCCGAACCCGCTGCACCGGCGCGTGGCCACCGCCATCGCACTCGTCGTCTGGCTCGGCTTCACCGCCGTGCCGGTCGCGGTCTTCCTCGGAGTGATTCGCTGAGATGGCGCTCGACCTGAAGTCCAAGATTCCGAGCGGTCCGCTGCCGGAGAAGTGGGACAAGCACCGCTTCGAGATGAAGCTCGTGAACCCGGCGAACAAGCGGAAGTTCAACATCATCGTCGTCGGATCGGGGCTCGCCGGCGGCGCGGCCGCCGCCACGCTGAGCGAGCTCGGATACAACGTCCACTGCTACTGCTACCAGGATTCGCCGCGGCGCGCGCACTCGATCGCGGCGCAGGGCGGCATCAACGCGGCGAAGAACTATCAGAACGACGGCGACAGCATCCAACGTCTGTTCTACGACACGATCAAGGGCGGCGACTTCCGCGCACGCGAGGGGAACGTCTACCGCCTCGCGCAGATCAGCGTCAACATCATCGATCAGTGTGTGGCGCAGGGGGTTCCGTTCGCCCGTGAGTACGGCGGGCTGCTGGCGAACCGGTCGTTCGGCGGCGCGCAGGTGTCGCGCACCTTCTACGCACGCGGCCAGACCGGACAGCAACTCCTGCTCGGCGCGTACCAGGCGCTCGAGAAGGAGATCGAGAAGGGCGGTGTGACGATGTATCCGCGTCACGAGATGCTCGATCTGATCGTCGTGGACGGCCGCGCCCGCGGGATCGTGGTCCGCGACATGGTCACGGGCGCCATCGAGCCGCATCTGGCCGACGCCGTCGTGCTCGCGACCGGTGGATACGGAAACGTCTTCTACCTCTCGACGAACGCGAAGGGCTGCAATGCCACGGCGATCTGGCGCGCGCACAAGCGCGGCGCCGCCTTCGCCAACCCGTGCTTCACGCAGATCCATCCGACCTGCATCCCGGTCTCCGGGGAGCATCAGTCCAAGCTGACGCTGATGTCGGAGTCGCTGCGCAACGACGGCCGTGTCTGGGTGCCGAAGCGCAAGGAAGACGTCGGCAAGGATCCGAACGACATCCCGGAGCAGGACCGCGACTACTACCTCGAGCGGAAGTATCCGAGCTTCGGCAACCTCTCGCCGCGCGACATCGCGTCGCGCGCCGCGAAGGAGGTCTGCGACGAAGGACGCGGGGTCGGACCGGGCGGGCGCGGCGTGTACCTCGACTTCGCCGACGCGATCGCCCGGCTCGGCGAGGCGAAGATCGCCGAGCGGTACGGCAATCTCTTCGAGATGTATCAGCGGATCACGGACGAGAATCCGTATCGCGTGCCGATGCGCATCTATCCCGCCGTGCACTACACGATGGGCGGGCTCTGGGTGGACTACAACCTCATGAGCACGATCCCGGGGTTGCACGTCGCCGGAGAGGCGAACTTCTCCGATCATGGCGCGAACCGCCTCGGCGCGAGCGCGCTCATGCAGGGCCTCGCCGACGGGTACTTCGTGCTGCCGAACACGATCGGCGACTATCTCGCGTCGACCAAGTTGGACAAGGTGTCGGTCGACGCGCCGGAGGTTCGGCAGGCCGTGCAGGACGTCCGGGCGCGGATGACGCGTCTGCTGAGCATCAAGGGAACGCGCACCGTGGCGTCATTCCATCGCGAGCTCGGTCACATCATGTGGGAGCTCTGTGGCATGGCCCGGTCGGCCGAGGGACTCAAGAAGGCGCTCGAGCTCATCCCGCGGCTGCGTGAGGAGTTCTGGCGCAACGTGACGGTGCCGGGCAGCGGCGACGATCTCAATCAGACGCTCGAGCACGCGGGGCGGGTGGCGGACTTCTTCGAGCTCGGTGAGCTCATGTGCATCGATGCGTTGCACCGCGAGGAGTCGTGCGGCGGACACTTCCGCATCGAGCACCAGACTCCCGACGGTGAAGCGCTGCGCGACGACGAGCGGTTCGCGTACGTTGCGGCCTGGGAGTACGCGGGGGAAGGGAAGACGCCGGTGCTCAACAAGGAGCCGCTCGTCTACGAGAACATCAAGCTGTCGCAGCGGAGCTACAAGTGAGCGGAACGATGAATCTCACCCTTCAGGTCTGGCGTCAGGCGGGACCGGACGTCGCCGGCGGGCTCGTGGAGTACCGAGCGACGGACATCAGCCCGGACATGTCGTTCCTCGAGATGCTCGACGTGGTGAACGAGGGGCTCATCGCGAAGGGCGAGTTGCCGATCGCGTTCGACCACGACTGCCGCGAAGGCATCTGCGGCATGTGCGGCATGATGATCAACGGCGTGGCGCACGGACCGATGCGCGGCACGGCGACCTGTCAGCTGCACATGCGCAGCTTCACGGACGGCGACACCGTGGTGATCGAGCCGTGGCGCGCGCGAGCGTTTCCGGTGATCAAGGATCTCGTGGTGAATCGGGGTGCGCTCGACCGCATCATCGCGGCGGGCGGTTACATCTCGGTGGCAACGGGCGGGGCGAAGGACGGCAACGTCATCCCGGTCGCGAAGCAGGATGCGGACGCGGCGATGGATGCGGCGGCCTGCATCGGCTGCGGCGCGTGCGTCGCGGCCTGCCCGAACGCATCCGCGTCGCTGTTCACCGGCGCGAAGATCGCGCACCTCGGTCTGCTGCCGCAGGGCCAGCCGGAGCGCTACCGGCGCGCGCTGAAGATGGTCGCGCAGATGGACCTCGAGAGCTTCGGCGGGTGCACGCTGTTCGGCGAGTGTCAGGAGGCGTGCCCGAAGGAGATCAGCATCGACGTGATCTCACGCATGAATCGGGACTACCTGCGCGCGGCCGCGACGGAAGTGGAGCAGCGGGCCGCGGTCGGGGAGGGGTGAGGGGCGGTCAGTCGGTGAATCGGTGAATCGGTGAGGCAGTGAGTCGGCTGGTGACTCGGTGACTCGACGGCACATGCCACAACCCGCGTGGAGAATGCTTCGAGAAGGCTCCAGGCTGGTCGTGGCCATCCGGTGTTGAGTCACCGAGTCACCAGCCGTTTCACCGTTTCACCGATTCACCGATTCACCGGTTCACGGCCTCACCGTCTCTCTGGTCCAATTGCTGCACGACGTCTCGGTATGTCCGCGCAGCAGCCACCCGACCCCGGCATCCCGCAGGACCGCTACGACCTTCCCGAGAAGGCACTCGGCGGAGCGGACGCCGTGCCGGACACGAACTACGTGCCGACGGCCGAGCCGGAGCATCCGAAGGGTGAGGGACCGGTGAAGGCCAGGGTGCCGGCCGGGAGCGGACAAGGCGCGACGTGGGCGATCATCGCCTTCCTCGTCATCGGCGCCGTGCTGGTCTTTCTGCTCGGATTGGGGCAATAGCGGAGCCGGCAAGTCGAGAGAGGACAGTGCAAGCGGACAGTCGACTGTCAGCTCAAAGCCGGGGCAAAGTGACTCCGTGCTGCCCCTGATATTTGCCTTTCTTGTCCGCGTACGACACCTCCGGCTCCTCCCGCCCCTCGAAGAACAGCACCTGTGCGATCCCCTCGTTGGCGTAGATCTTCGCCGGCAGTGGGGTGGTGTTGGAGATCTCGAGCGTCACGAATCCCTCCCATTCCGGCTCGAACGGGGTGACGTTGGTGATGATCCCGCAGCGGGCGTAGGTGGACTTGCCGACCGTGACGGTGAGGACGTTGCGCGGGATCCGGAAGTATTCGACCGACCGCGCCAGGGCGAAGCTGTTCGGGGGAACGATGCAGACGTCGCCCTCGAACTCGACGAAGGATCGGTTGTCGAAGTTCTTGGGATCCACCACCAAGCTGAGCACGTTGGTGAAGATCCGGAATTCCCGCGCGACACGCATGTCGTAGCCGTACGAGCTCACCCCATAGGAGATCACCCCGTCGCGGACCTGGCGTCCTTCGAAGGGCTCGATCATCCCGTGCTCTTTGGCCATGCGGGTGATCCAACGGTCGGACATGATGCTCATGCGGGCGGAGGCGAGAGGTGATGGGGAAGGCCGGCTGTGGCCGGTGCGCTGGCGTCGCGCGTCGAAGGCGGCACGACCGTTACCGGCGCACCAATGTCGGACGTCGGGCCGGCGCGAAAGGTATTCGCGGTGTGGAGGTACGCGCCATGCGCCGTTGACACTGCTTTGCGCCGCTGGGTAACTTGATGCGCTGCGACTTAGTGAAAGATTTCACGAAGTGCGGAGACTCATGGAACGCACGTATCTACCCGTCCTGCTCCTCTTGGGCTTCGTCGTCGCCAACGCGGCGCTGATCCTCGTCATCTCCCACCTCACTCTGCGGCCCAGACCGACCGCGGAGAAGCAGACGCCCTACGAGTCCGGCATGCCGGTGCTCGGCGACGCGCGTGAACGCTTCTCCGTCAAGTTCTACATGGTCGCGGTGCTGTTCATCATCTTCGACATCGAGACCGTCTTCATGATCCCCTGGGGCGCCTACTTCCGGCAGCTCTCGTGCGGATCGGAGCTCGCGGCCGGCGTCTGCCCACCCGGTCATCTCTCCTTCTTCGGACTGTGGGAGATGGTGGTGTTCATCGCCATCCTTCTCGTGGGATACATCTACGTCTGGAAGAAGGGAGCACTGCAATGGGATTGAGCCCTCGCCCGGAACGGAACGTCGTCACCGTCGATCCGCAGTCCCAGGAAAGCTGGGTCACCACGAAGCTCGACTTCCTCGTCAACTGGGGCCGCGCGAACTCGCTGTGGCCGATGCCGTTCGGCACGGCGTGCTGCGCGATCGAGTTCATGGCGACCGCCGCGAGCAAGTTCGACCTCGCGCGCTTCGGCATGGAGCGCATGAGCTTCTCGCCGCGCCAGGCCGACGTCCTGATCTGCGCCGGCCGCGTGCCGTTCAAGCTGGCGCCGGTGCTTCGCCGGATCTGGCAGCAGATGCCGCAGCCCAAGTGGTGCATCTCGATGGGCGCGTGCGCGTCGTCGGGCGGCATGTTCGACAACTACGCCGTGGTGCAGGGGATCGACACGATCATCCCGGTCGACGTCTACGTGCCCGGCTGTCCGCCGCGCCCCGAGGGGCTGCTGTACGGGATCATGATGCTCCAGCAGAAGGTCATGAGCGAGCGGATGGCGGATCCGTCGCTCCGCAACGAGATGGAGCCGGATCCGCGGAGCAAGCTGTACATCCCGGCGCCGCTGATCGACGAGCTCTCGGAGCCGTTCGGCAATTCGATCCATCAGACGCGGTCGGGCCTGTGAGCGAGCAATTCCTGCCGGTGCTGGCCGGTCACGCGGTCGCCGTGGGGACACCGGCCCCCACGTCGCCGAAGAACGTGCAGTACCAGGGCGGCCCGGCCAACCCGAGCGTCGACGCACTGCGCGCCAGGTTCGGCGGTGCCATCGAGCGCGTCGACGTGGTATGGGGTGAGACGACAGTGATCGTCGACCGGTCGCAGGTGAACGCGATCGTCCGCTGGTTGCACGACGATCCCTCGCAGCAGTACGACTTCTGCGCCGACGTCACCGCGGTCGAGTATCGCGATCTCGAGCGCCCGATCGAGGTCGTCTGGCATCTGCGCTCGCTGCCGTACCGCCGCTTCCTCCGCCTCAAGGCGCTCATCCCGAAGGGGCAGCCGCTCGAGGTGCCAAGCGTCTGGGACATTCACAAGGGTGTGGATTGGCTCGAGCGCGAGTGCTACGACATGTTCGGCATCCGCTTCGTCGGCCACCCGGATCTGCGACGCATCCTGATGTGGGAGCAGTACAAGGAAGGGTTCCCGCTCCGGAAGGACTTTCCGCTGCGCGGGCGGTTCAGCCGCTCCGAGCAGCTGCGCCAGGCGCTCGCGCAGAATCC
>DASXHF010000149.1:0-20678 GCA_036488775.1 Gemmatimonadaceae bacterium
AGCGATGGCGACAGTGGACCCGGAGCATGCACCAGACAGTTCGCGGCAGAGTCCGCAACTCCTCCCCAACTCACGAGCTGGGTGAGGGGAGGTCATCTAAACGTCGTTCCAGCCGATGGTTGGCTGAGGATGTGGCCAACCGCGGAAAGCAGTTCTCCACATTTCTCCACCTGGGTTAGTTGACATAATATATCTTATACGAACTTACGATCGGTCGTTGAGTCCGCCAGTGGCGCCGATGTGGCGGCTTCGAAGTGGCCCTTGCCCGCGGCGAGATCCCTTCCGCCAGATGACCCCGGTCTCTCGTCGCTCGCCTCGTCGGATTGGCGGCGGGCACCCTCCACTCGCGCCGCTGCAGCTGACCCCAGCGAGCGCACAGTCGACAGTTCGGGCTCTCAGTCGACAGTTGACGGGCCTGGCCGACCGACCCGTTGGGGTTCATCGACAAAAAAAATGGGCGGGCATCTCTGCCCGCCCATCACTCCACCGACGGCGCCCGTCAGCCTTTGGCCGCTGCGGCCGAGAGCTCTCCCAGCCGGACCCGAGCCTCGGCCGACATGCCGGGATTGTCCGACTGCTGCGCCAGCGCCTCCCAGACCTTCCGCGCTTCGGGCGCCCTACCTGCCGCCATGTACGCATGGCCGGCCTTCGCCAGGAGATACGCCTTCTCGTTGGGCATCGTCGTCGCGCTGGCGGCGCGCTCATACTCGGCTGCCGCTTCGGCAGGCTTGTCGAGCTGTGCGTAGGCGTCCCCGAGGAGGTCGCGGGTGGACGCCGCGGACGGGCCGTCCTTCGTACCGTCCGCAACCGTCTTGAGGTACGCCGCCGCGCCCTGGGCGTCGCCCTTCTCCAGCTTGAGCCGGCCGAGGAGCAACGCGGCTTCCGCGCCCGACGACGTTCCCTGGTACCGATCGGCGACCTTCTTGAGATCCGCCTCGGCGAGCTGGGCGTTGCCGGAGGCGATCGACTGCTTGGCGGTCAGGAGCTGCCGGTCGGCGTTGGCGTTCTTCATCGCCTTGGCCCGGGATACGTACCACATGCCACCCACCGCCGCCGCGACGACCAACGCGGCGCCATAGACGAGGCGCGAGTTCACATGGAACCAGTCGAGAAAACTTTCCGCCTTGGGCTGCGGAGTGGCGGACGCGGCGCTGGTGTTGGGAGACGTCATGACGGAATGATCCAGGTTGTGGTGGCGCAGGAGACCAGAGTGCCCCTGGGGTGACTCGAACACCCGGCCAACGGTTTAGGAAACCGCTGCTCTATCCACCTGAGCTACAGGGGCAAGTGAGAACCGCGTTCGGCGTCCCATCTTCGTCCGTGACACGCCCTGTGGACACGGTGGTTTGCGCCGGAGTCATTGAAGATAGTCGTGCTCGGGGTCGGGCGCGACCGTAAGGGAGAGTCAATGCCCCCGGGCGTCCCGGTTACCGCACGACCGAAATCTGGTCCCCGCCCCCCACGATCACGAAGTCGTCGCGCCTGTTCCGGCTCCAGCACGACTCATCGTGGTCGCGGCATGTCGGGTGCTCCTCCCCGCTCGAGACGATCTCGACGCGACTCTGGTCCACCCCTCGGCCCTGCAGATACCGCCTGGCCGCCGCGGCTCTCCGCATTCCCAACGCCAGGTTGTATTCGTCGGACCCTCGCTCGTCGGTGTTGCCGTCGACGCGGATCCGGATGCGCTGGTTCGCGGCGAGAATCGCCGCCTTCCGATCGAGGGTCGCACGCTCCGGGTCGCCAAGCTGCGCATCGTCGAAGCCAAAATGCACCACAGCGAGGAGTTGATCGCGCGCACCGCTCTCGGCACCTCGGCGTGCGTCCGCGGCCCGTTGGATGCTGTCAGCCCGCGCGGCGTCGCGCCGCGCCGCGTCTGCCCGCGCGAGCGAGTCAGCGCGGAGGCTGGCCAGACGCGCGCTGTCGCTGTTGGCCGAAGCAACCACGGCGGGTGCGGGTGCCGCCGCCGGGGGCCGGTGGCACCCGGCCGCGAAGACTCCGAGGAGGAAGAGGGGCGCCGCGGTGCGCGACGTGAGGGACGAGAAACGCTGAGGCATGAGATCTCCTGCGAGACGCGGTGAATGGAGGGTGGACACGATAAATACGGGGTTGACCCCACATTATTATCGGCGTCTTCCCGGCGCCAGTTCAGCGTGCATCGGCCGAGCGATGTTACAACCGCACCGGCGCGGACCGGCGCCGCGGGATTGCTACCGGCTCTTGGGCGTCGTCCGACGCCTCCCACGGTCCGCCCGGCGCGGCGACGATGGAGCGTCGTCGAACAGCATGCCCGCCGGTTCGTCGGCGATGTCCATCTCCTGGGTCAGCGCAACGAGCGCCGCGGCGAGTCCGTGAAGCTGCGCCGGGGACAACCCCCGCAGGCCGGCGATCAGGATCGCCGTCGGCGGCGGAGACGAGTCGCGCATCGCACGCCGTCCGCGCGCCGTGACGGTCACGGCCGCACGGCGTCGGTCGTCCGCCGACTGTGTCCGCGTCACATACCCCTGTTCCACTAGGCGGTCGACGACGGCCGCGGCGGAACTTCGGTCGGTCATCGTCGCCTGGGCGATCTCGTTGACCGAGCAACCCGGTGACTCGACGACTGCCGAGAGAACGAACAGCTGGGCGGCGCTGAGACCGGTCGCGAGCTCCGTCTTGCGGGCCACGACGCGGAGGCGGCGAAGTACACGCCGGAAGGCATCGACGGAACGGCCGATCTGCGCCTCGGTCTCGTCCTGAGTCGGCCGGCGGGACACCGCGGAGGTGGGCGTTCGTGGCATCGGCTCGAGTGGGTGAGTCTGCCGACCGGGGCGGCCGACTTGAATGCGCCCGCACCGGGTGCTCTCGGGCCCCACCAAGGTACTTTTGCGGGGTTTACCCCACAAGTCGATGACCGGCCCGTCACTGCACCGTGATCGTCCCCGCCATCGCCGCGCCGTGCACGCCGCAGTGATACGCGTACGTTCCGGCCGCGGCGAACGTGCGGTCGTACGTCCCCTGTGACAGCAGGCCGGAGCCGCTGCCGTCGGCGTCCCAGACGATGCTGTGCGTGACGCAGGTCCCGGTACCGTAGGTGTTGTCGCTGCAGCTGTTCCACGTCCACGTCACCTTGCTCCCGACCGGCACGGTCAGCGTCGACGGAGTGAACGCGTTGTTCTCGACCGTCACGTTGGTTGGTCCGGTAGGAATCACGGGAGTCGTCGTGGTGGTCGGCGCCGTCGAGCCGCCACCGCCGCCGCCACACGCGACCAGGCAGAGGGTGGTGCCGAGTGATGCCGTCGCGAGCGCGCGCCGACAGGACGCCGCCACGCCGAGCGCGTGGTGAAGGATCTGCATGAATGGGCTCCGTGCGCGAGAGAGGGAGGTGACGTCAGCCGTCGCCCACACGGAATGCATATGCGCCGCCAACCGTTTCGACGCCTGGCGCTGCGCGCTAAGTGAATATGGGTCAGCGCGTTGAACCTACCGGTTCACGCAACGCGTCACCGAGCCGGCGGCTCGGTGCGATACGGTGCCGGATCGTTTCGATACGAGACCGGCGCCCGGGCGCGTCAGGTCTCGAGCAGCACCCGCACCATCCGGCCCCGCAGTCGTTCCGCACCCCGCAGCGCGCCGATCGACAGCAGGAAGGAGCAGCCGGCGACGGTCGCACCCACGTCCTCGATGAGCGCCGCCGCGGCGGCGGCGGTCCCGCCCGTCGCCAGCACGTCGTCGACGAGCAGGACGCGCGAGCCCGGCGTGCACGCGTCGACGTGCATCTCGAGACGATCGGTTCCGTACTCGAGCGCGTAGTCCCGCCCCGCCGCATTCCACGGGAGCTTGCCTGGCTTTCGGATCGGCACGAACCCGGCCGACAGCCGCAGCGCGACTGGCGCGGCGAGAATGAAGCCTCGGCTCTCGATCCCGGCGACGTGGGTGATCCCCTCGCCCATCCACGGCGTCGCCATCGCGGTCGAGATGTCGGCGAGCAGACGTGCGTCGGCCAACGCGGGCGTGATGTCCTTGAACAGGATGCCGGGCTTCGGAAAATCGGGGACGTCGCGGATGGCGCGCGCCAGCCGCGACGTCAGCGTCTCCGCCACGATCGGGGTTGCCTTCACCACGTCGGGCTCACCGGTGGATGCTGAACGGATACGGCAGCGGTGCGTCGACGTGACCGTCGAGCTCCCGCACCTGGTCCACGTGCGCGCCCGGCGGACCAACCTCCAGCGCGCGACGCAGCCGGCCGACGGACGACTCCTCGCCCCCCGCGGCGACCTCCACTTCCCCCGACGGCAGGTTCGTCACCCAGCCGCTCAGGCCGAGCCGGCGGGCCTCCTCTCGCACGAACCACCGGAAGCCCACCCCCTGCACGCGCCCGCCGATCCGAACGTGCAGCGTCTGCACTTACTGGTGCTCCCACCCATGAGTGCCGTAGAGCGGAACGAACCGCACCGGAGCGACGTCGCGGCTCTCGTACGCGCTGCCGCGCTTCGTGACGAGCTTCAACGTCTGCTCCTCCATCGGACCGATCGGCACCAGCATCCGACCGCCTTCCGTGAGCTGCTCGACGAGCGGTTGCGGGATCGTCGGTCCGCCGGCGCTGACGAGAATCGCGTCGTATGGCGCGTACTCGCGCCAGCCGACGGTGCCGTCGCCCAGGAGCATGGACACGTTCTTCGCGCCGGCGCGGCCGATGGCGTCGCGCGCCATCGTGTAGAGCGCGGCGATGCGCTCGATGGTGAACACCTGCGCCACGAGGTGCGAGAGCAGCACGGTCTGAAAGCCCGAGCCGGTCCCGATCTCGAGCACCCGTTCGTTGCCCTTGAGCGCGAGCAGCTCGAGGTAGCGCGCGTGCACCGAGGGCTGCGAGATCGTCTGGCCGTTGCCGATCGGCAGCGGGGCGTCCTCATACGCGCGATGCCGCACGCCGGTGGGCACGAAGGCGTGCCTCGGCGTGAGATCGAACGCGCGAAGCACCGCCAGGTCGCGGATGCCCTTCTCTCGCAGCAGCTCGACGAGCCGCCGCCGCGCGCCGCCCATGGCGCCGTCTACGGCTCCCGCCACCATTTCCCCGCTGACTCGAGCATGCCGTAGTGGGTGAGGTCCAGGTGCAGCGGCGTGATGGAGACGTACCCGTCCTGAATGGCGCGGAAGTCGGAATTCTGCTCGCCCGTCCAGGTGATGGAGCCGCCACCGATCCAGAAGATGTCACGATCCCACGGATCGCGCATCGGCTTGAGCGAGCCGGAATAGACTCGGCTGCCGAGCCGAGTGAGCCGCGAGCCTCGCACGCCATCGGCGGGAACGGGCGGCAGGTTCACGTTGAGGAGGGTGTTGGCGGGAAAGGCAGGAAGCGACGTGAGGTGGTGGAGCAGCGGCGTGAGCACCTTCACCTGCTGCTTGAGGTGCGTGAGATCCGCGCGCAGATCGCCGCCGGCAAAGGACAGCGCGATCGAGGGAATGCCGAGCGCGAGCCCTTCCATGGCTGCGGCAACGGTGCCCGAGTACAGCACGTCCTCGCCCATGTTCTGTCCGTGGTTGATCCCGCTGAGCACGAAGTCCGGGCGCTCGGGGAGGAGCGCTTCCACGGCGAGCATGACGCAGTCGGTCGGCGTTCCGTCCACCTGCCACCGGCGCTCGGCGCGGCGCACCGGACGCAGCGGGTGATGCAGGGTGAGCGAATGGCTCGTCGCGCTCTGCTCGCGGTCGGGGGCGACGACGTACACCTCGCCGAGCGGCTCCGCCGCCTCGATGAGGCACTCGATGCCGTGGGCGAGAATGCCGTCGTCGTTGGTGATCAGGAAGCGCATCGTCAGCCGTCGGCGCGAGCGCTCATCGCGCGCCTCGCCCGGCCGCCTTCGCTTGCTTCGGCCGCTTGACGGCTGCCGTCTTCGTGGACGACGGGGCCAGTGACTCGATCAACCCCGTGAGCTCGCTTTCGAGGGCGTCGAGCGTCTGGAGCGTGAGCGCGGCACGCGCCGCCGCGCGCAGCTCTCCCCCCTTCCGGTGCTCGTCCACCTTCTGCCGCGCGCCTTCGATCGTGTACTTCTCGGTGTAGAGGAGATGCTTGACGAGCAGGATCAGCTCCACCTCGCGCCGCTGGTAGACGCGGTTCCCCGAGCGGTTCTTCGCCGGGTTGAGAAAACGGAACTGGCTCTCCCAATAGCGCAGCACGTGCGGCTTGAGATCGGTCAGCTCGCAGACCTCGCCGATGCTGAAGAACTCCTGGACCGGGTCCGCGGCGCTCACGCGTCCTGCTCCGCGCGCAGCTCGCGCGCCATGAGGTCGGCCACCGCCCGCTGTGCGGGATGTCCGTCGAACAGTACGCGCTGCACCATCGACGCGATCGGCATCTCCACCCCCTCGCGCTGGGCGAGCGCCAGTGCGCTGCGTGTCGTTCCCACTCCCTCCGCGATCGTCTCCTTGCCGGCGAGCGCCTGCTCGAGCGTCTCGCCCTTGCCCACGGCGATCCCGACGGCGCGATTCCGACTCAACGAGCCGGTGCACGTGAGCACGAGATCGCCGATACCGGCGAGTCCGGCGAACGTCGCGGCGCGGGCGCCGAGGGCGCTGCCGAGGCGCGTCATCTCGGCGAGGCCGCGCGTGATCAGCGCGGCCCGCGAGTTGAAGCCGAAGCCCGCCCCCTCGCAGATGCCCGTCGCCACGGCCATGACGTTCTTGAGCGACCCGCCGAGCTCC
Source organism: Gemmatimonadaceae bacterium (assembly GCA_036488775.1). GTDB lineage: Bacteria > Gemmatimonadota > Gemmatimonadetes > Gemmatimonadales > Gemmatimonadaceae > AG11. The sequence continues at coordinate 6,679 of DASXHF010000149.1, forward strand.
ACGCCGATCACGTCGTCGTGGGTGTAGACGCGAAAGGTCGTCCCGCTGAACGCCTCCTGCACCGCTTCGGCGGCGAGCGGATCGTCGGACGCCGCGACGATCGCCGTTGGTTGGCGCGCGACGACTTCCGCCGCGAAGCTCGGTCCGGAGAGCGCGACCACCGGACGGCCCGATGCCTCCTCGGCGGCGACGTCGGTCATCAGCGCCAGCGTGTCCTGCTCGATTCCCTTGGACGCGATGCACACGATGCTCAGCGACGGAAGCACGTCGGCGCCCCGGCGCAGGATCGCGCGCACGTGCTGCGACGGCGTGGCGACGCAGACGATGGCCGCATCGCGAAGCGCCGTGTCCAGATCGGTCGTCGCACGCAGCGTCGGATGCAGTGCGGCATTCGGAAGGAACCGGGCATTCTGGTGTCGAGCGTTCACCGATTCGGCGACGTCGCGCTCGAGCGCCCAGAGCATCGTGTCGTGACCGTTCCGCGCCAGCAGGTCGGCGAGCGCCGTGCCCCACGCGCCCGCGCCGATCACGGCGTGCCGGGTCATGCGTGTCCGCCCTTGCGCTTGCCGAACCGATTCTCCTCCCCGCGCCGCAGTCGCCCGATGTTCGCCCGATGCGTCCAGAACACGAACGCCGCGATCACGAGGCTCACGGCGAACAGCGGCGAGCTGCTGCCCTGTGTGATCAGCAGCAGGATCGGCAGCACGACGGCGGACGTCAGGCTCCCGAGCGAGACATAGCCCGTCCCGAGCAACACCGCGCCGAAGATCCCGAGCGTGATGAGCATCGGAATCGGCGCGAGCGCGAGGAAGACGCCGGATGCGGTGGCGACTCCCTTCCCACCTTTGCGAAAGCCGAGAAACAACGGACGAACATGGCCGGCGATCGCCGCGACGCCGCATGCGATGGCCCACATCGCCGGATCGCCCTGATCGATCCGCGGCGGGAGCAGCAACACCGGGAGCGCGCCTTTGAGCACGTCGGCGAGAAAGACGGCGAGCCCGATCTTCCAGCCCAGCACGCGAAAGACGTTCGTCGCGCCGAGGTTGCCTGAGCCCTGCCGTCTGAGGTCGACCCCTTTGAGCCATCCTGCGATCGACGCGAACGGGAGCGAACCCGATGTGTACGCGAGGGCGAGGGCGACGGGGGGATGCACGCTTACGCTGCGGCCCCGCCGCTCTTTCGGCGCAGCAGGATGCGCAACGGATTCCCCGTGAAGGCGTAGCTCTCGCGGAACCCGTTCTGGAGAAAACGCACGTAGTGCTCGGCGATGAGGTCCGGGTGATTGCCGAACACGGCGATCGTCGGCGGCGCGACGCTCACCTGCGTCGCATAGTTGAGCTTCACCTCGCGGCCCGCCGCCTGATCGGGCTGGCGGCGCGCAAGGAGCTCGCTCAACCGCTCGTTGATCTGCGAGGTGCTGATCCGCTTCCGTGACTCCTCGTCCACCGTCTGGATCACGTCGAGGATGCGTGAGACCCGCTGCCCGGTGAGCGCGGACGTGAACAGGAACGGGACGAAGTTGAGAAATGGCGCCTTCTCGCGCGCCTTCTTCTCGAACTTGTGCACCGCCTTGTCGTCCTTGTCGACGAGGTCCCACTTGTTCACGACGATGATGAGGCCGCGCCCCGCCTCCCACGCCATGTTCGCGATCTTGAGGTCCTGGTGGTGCAGCTCCCCTTCGGATGCGTCGATGACGAGCACCGCGATGTTGGCGCGCTCGATCGCCCGCCGCGTCCGCAGCGACGAGTAGAACTCGATGCCGTCGTCGATCTTCGTCTGGCGGCGGAGCCCCGCGGTGTCGACGAAGATCAGCTTGCGCCCATGATAGGTCATCGGCGTGTCGATCGCGTCCCGGGTCGTCCCCGCGACTTCGCTCACGACCAGACGATCCTCACCGAGCAGCTTGTTGACGAACGACGACTTGCCGACGTTCGGGCGTCCGACGACGGCGACGCGCAACGAGTCCTCGTCCTCGGGGACGCTCTCGGGGAGGCGCTCGATGATCGCGTCCAACAGGTCGCCCGACTGCTTGCCGTTCTGCGCCGAGACCGGGAATGGATCGCCCGCCCCCAGCCGGTAGAAGTCGTACCAATCAGTATGCGCCGGATCGTCGACTTTGTTCGCCACCAGCAGCCACGGCTTGCCCGACGCACGCAGCAGGTCGGAGACGCGAGCGTCGCTGGGGTGGGCGCCGATCGTGGCGTCGACGATGAAGAGCAGCAGGTCCGCCTCCTCGACCGCGGTCCCGACCTGGCGCCGGATCTCGACGTCCATCGGGGTGTGCGGATCGTCGGCGAGCCCGCCGGTGTCGACCAGCCAGAAGGCGCGCCCGTTCCATTCCGCCTTGGAGAAGTGGCGGTCGCGCGTAGTGCCGGCCTCGTCGGACACGATCGCGTCGTCGGAGCCGATGATCCGGTTGAACAGCGCCGACTTGCCGACGTTCGGCCGGCCGATGAGGGCGACGACGGGAGTGCTCATGCGGCGCTCCGTCCCGCGATCTGTGGCTCGCCCTCGTGCGCCAGCACGTCGATGAAGTCGTAGGAGGGGAACACCGGCATCGGCAACGTCTCACGCAGCGCGATGAACTGCTCCTCATCGAGGAACAGGCCATCGTCGTTGATCGTCTCGGCCGGGATCAACGCGAGGTCGAGGTCGTGACGGTCGGCGAGCGCGCGGCGAATGTCCGCGCCGACGAGAAGCCCCGCCGTGGTGGTGGTGGGACCGAACAGGGAATTTTCCATCGGGATGAGCGAGAAGCGTGCTCCGGTGCGCTCGGCAATCGCGTCGAGCAGCTCCGGCATGAGCGGCGCCATGGAAACGCCCGTCACCACACCGACGTGCTTGCCGTCGAGCCGGGGCAGCTCGCCGAGCCCGTTGCGCACGCGCTCTCGCAGGGAGGCGACCGCGCCCACGCCATTCTCGATCTGCACGAACTCGCCGTAATGCTCGGCGCCGGGCAGGGCGTGGTCGGACAGGAGGTACAGCTCGTCCGAGCCGAACACCCAGCGATCGCCGCGTTCGGCCAACGCGCGCTCCTCCCACCGGTGCACCGCGTCGAGAATACGGTCGGCGTTCTTCGCGTCCATCGGGCGGCCGTTGTACAGGTGCGAGAACTGGGTGACGCCGACGGGAACGAGGGCGACGCTCAAGACGGCGTCGCCCAGATTCCAGAGATCGGTCAGCGACGCCTCGAGGACGTCACCGTCGTTGAGGCCCGGCACGATCACCATCTGACCGTGGAACTGGATTCCACCGGCCGCCAGGCGCGTCAGCTGTTCGACGATGTTCGGCACCCGCGGATTGTTCAGCAGGATCTTGCGCGCTTCCCAGGGCGTCGCGTGTACGGAGACGTACAACGGCGACAGCCGGTACTCGAGGATGCGCTGGATGTCCCGCTCCTTCACGTTCGACAGCGTCGCGAAGTTGCCGTAGGCGAAGGAGAGGCGATAGTCGTCGTCGCGGACGTAGAGCGGCTTGCGCAGCCCCTTCGGCAGCCCCTCGATGAAGCAGAACTCGCAGCGGTTGGCGCAGCGACGGATCGTGGGCGGCTCGAGCTCGACGCCGAGTGCCTCGCCCTCCGGCCGCTCGAGCTCGTAGACGATCTCCTCGCCGCCCGGCAGCCGCGCGTCGATGACGAGCTCCTCGTCGGCGGTAAGGAACTCCCAATCCAGGAAGTCGGCCAGCTCGCGCCCGTTCACGCTCAGGAGCTCGGTGCCCGGGACCATCCCCATCTCGTCGCAGATGCTTCCCGGTCGAACTCGACTGACACGAACCATGGCGGTTGCTCTCCTACCCTGTTTGCCTCACGGGCTGACGAGCGGTGATCGCCCCTCCTACCCCAACAACACGAGATGGGAGCGCGGCGCGCTCCCATCTCATGCAACCTAGGAGATACAAGTGCGGAAATCAAGCAGAAATCAGCACTTCCGCCGTTGGAGAGTGGCCAGTTCGTGGCGTCGGAGCGCGGAGAAAAACCGTTGCTGACGTACTCCAAAAAAGCAAAGCGCCCACCGCAAACGGGTGGGCGCTTTGTTTCGGAGCGTCAGCAGATCAGTCCGCGATCTTGTATCGGTACGCCACTGCGTTGGGCGCCTCGAGGGTGACCGTGAACTTTGCGCTCTTGCCCGGCGTGAGCGCCTCGGTCGTCACGCTCTTGGTCCCGACGACGGTGCCCGACTTGTCGAGCGCCTCGAAGTTCAGCGTGACCGGCTTCGGTGAAACGTTCTTGGCCGCCGGCTTCGCGGCCGCCTTGCCGCGCGCCGGCCGAGCGTCGCTCCCGGCAGCATCGACCTTGTCACGACGGTCGAGCACGGTGCCGCCGATGATGAGCTGCTTATCGGACGGCGTGAACTCCGAGAAGGTGATGTCGACCGGCAGCTTGTTGCCGCGGTTGTACCAGCTCAGCGTCGTGTCGTTGTATGCAGCGGCGATCGGGGTCTTCTTGGCGGTCTGCGCGCTCTTCGCGAGCGCGAGATACGCTCGTGCGCCCAGATTGTAGTTCTCCGGATTGCCAGGATCGACCGCAATGAGTCGCGTCGCGATCGGGGCGACCTTGTCGTTCTGATCCAGCGCGAGATACATCACTGCGAGGTTGTACAGCGCATCGCGGCTGTAGGGATTCTGCGCCAACGTCGCCTCGAAAAGGCGCGCGGCATCCGCCGACTTGCCGATACGAGCCGAGTTGACGGCCGAATTGAGCAGATCCTGATACTCGTACGACGTCGGGCTCGACAGGAGCGGCTGATAGCTCTGGACGAACGCCGCCGTGTCGCCGGCAAGCAGCAGCGCGGTCTGCAAGTTCTGGCGGCCGCCGTAGAGGTAGCTGCCACGCGTGCCGGGCATCTCGATCAGCTTGGCGTATGCGGCGGCGGCGCGGCGCGCCGCGGCGGTCCGTTCCGCACCGCTGGCCGCATTGGCCGTCGCCAGCTCGGTGCTGCCGATGTTCACGAGCATCTGCCGGCGGACGTCGCGGTACATGGTGTCGCGCGCCGCCACGTCGGCGGACGTCGTCCAGTACTCGACGGCCTTGGACGGGTTGTTGCGCTTCTGGGCGACGGTGCCGAGCACCATGGTCCCGTAAGGCGAGCCCGGGAAGAGGCGGTTCGCCTGCGTCGCGTAATACTCGGCGGAATCGAGCTTGTCCTCGTTCAGCGATTTGATCGCGGCGTTGGCGACGTCGAGGTAGTACTTCTGTCCGCCGCGATAATAGTTCGTGTAGTCGAGGCAGTTCGGCTTCGCCGCCTCGACGATCCGGAACAGCGAGTCGATGGTCGGAACGAGATCGATCGTCGCGTCGGGGTTCGTCGTGAACCCGACGACGCTCCGCTTCGGCGTGGGGCCGACGTTGGGTTGGTTCAGCCACAGGCTGAGCGCCGAGCCGAGCAGGTAGGAGCGCGCGACCGGGTCGGCGTCCTTATCCGGCGTCTCGAGCGTCTTGACCGTCTCCTTGAGCTTCGCCGCGCCAACGGGCGACGTGGCCGCCTGCTGGGCAACGCCGAGGCTCAGCGAGGCGCGAGCGACATTGCCCTTGTAGGCGGCATCGATGTCGCACTTGGGCTTCTCCGCGGCCTGCGCGCCGAGCGCGGCGGCGGCGGTAACGAGCAGTCCAGCAGCGGTGAGGGATCTACCGAACAGTGCCATCAGTTGTCTCCTGGAGGATCGTGGCAGGCCGATGCACGCCACCGGCTGCGCTCCGGGTACCCGTTCCATCTAGCGGCGTTCCGCCGCAGCGAGCGCAAGCTGAAATATATCCGCGGGCCGGCGTCCAGTCGCCTGGGCAACCCGCTGCACGTCGTCGAACTCCGGCTTCGCCCGCTCGCCGCCTTCCGGAAGCAACGCGAATTTGACGCGAACAGCGTGCCCAAGCACGACGACTTCCCCCTCCCGCCGCGGTAGCGCCCGCCGGCTCACTTCGCTTCGACGGACACCGAGGGTGGTCGTCTCGTGGAGCAGGAGCGCCTCGAGTCGTGGCGCATCGGCGGGCGACGCGAGAATCTCGACGCGCGTCCCCTGTCGTCCCTTCTTCATCACCACGGGCAGGAGCACGACGTCGAGCGCGCCGCTGGCACGAGCGCGGTCGGCGACGGCGGAGAGATATTCGGGCGACATGTCGTCGACGTCGGAGGCCAGCATGAGAAGGCGCTCCGTCCCGCCGGCCAGCGGCGACTCGTTGTCGGCAAGGATGACGCGCAGCGCGTTCGCGCGCCCGGGAAAGTCCTTGGTGCCCGCACCGAACCCGCTCCGCCGCGGGACGTATTCATCGGGCGGCGGTCCGGACGACAACACCCGCACGAGCGCGGCACCGGTCGGAGTCACGAGCTCTCCCGCTCCATCGGGCCCGGGTCGCACGGTATGGCCTTCGAGCAGCTTCAGCGTCGCCGGCGCGGGCACCGGAAGCAGCCCATGCGCGGCTTTGACGGTGCCGTCGCCAACCCGGAGCGCGCCGCAACGCACCTCCTCGACGCCGAGCTCCGCGAGCCCCCAGATCGCGCCCACGACGTCGAGGATGGCGTCGACAGCACCGACTTCGTGCAGGTGCACCTGCTCTGGCGGGACGCCGTGAATCTCACCCTCGGCGGTGGCGATGGCCTGGAACGCGGCATCGGCCTTGGCGCGCACGGCGTCCGGCGCACCGGATCGGTCGACGAGCTGGCGAATCTCCGAGACGTGACGGCCATGCGGCTGCGGCGGGATGTCGAAGTCGACCTTCCAACACACCAGCTCACCACGCAGCACCTCGCGCACGTCGACCCGCACGCCGTCGAGCCGGAGCCGCTCGGGCAGCGCACGCAGCCAGTCGGAGTCGAGGCCCACGCCGATCAGCGCCCCGAGCATCATGTCGCCAGCAATACCGCTGAACGGGTCGAGGATGGCGGTGAGCATGCGGGGAAGATAGGGGAAGACGGCGGACACGTGAATGGTCCGACGTGAACGGTGGGTGACCCAGCACCGTTCACGTCCTACCTGTACCCCGCCCCGCTTCCCGTATTGAACACCAGCACCTTGGCGCTCGATGGAATGCGATTCTCCTGCACGAGCCGTTCGAGGACGCCCAGCGCGCAGCCGCCCTCCGGCGCCGCGTCGATGCCCGAGGCGCGGCTCAGTCGCAGCGTCTCCTTCCGGATCGTCTCCTCGCTCACCGATTCCGCGTCACCGAAGCTTTCGCGGAGCGCGCGCAGAATGAGCCGGTCGCCGAGTGGTCCGGGCACGCGCAGTCCGCTCGCGTGGGTGTGCGGGTTGGGCCACGGCGTGGCGCGATCAGCGCCCGCGTGGAAGGCACTCACCATCGGTGCGCAGCCGTTCGCCTGCGCGACGATCATGCGCGGCAGCTCGAGATCGTCGGCGATCCACTCCGCGTCGCGCATTTCGCGGAACACCTTCCACATGCCGATCAGCCCCGTTCCGCCGCCCGTCGGGTAGACGATGTGCGTCGGCAGCGACCAATCCAGCTGCTCCGCCACCTCGAGCCCCATCGTCTTCTTTCCCTCGATGCGATACGGCTCGCGCAGCGTGGAGACGTCGAACCAGCCGTGCTCCGCGGCAAAGGCGCGCGACTGCTTGCCGGCGTCGCCGATATGGCCGTCGACGAGCTGCAGGTCGGCGCCGAGCGCGGAGATCGTCGCGAGAATCGGCGCCGGCGTGGTGGCGGGCGCGTACACGCGAACCGGAATGCCCGCGGCGGCGCCGTAGGCCGCCAGCGCCGCGCCGGCATTCCCGGCGGTCGGCACCACGAAGCCCGGCACACCGAGCACCGCGGCGCGCGTGACCGCCGCGCTCATGCCGCGCGCTTTGAACGACGCCGTGGGGTTCAACCCTTCGTCCTTCACCCAGAGCCGCGCTACGCCGATCTCCTGCGCCAGCCGCGGCAGCTCGTGGAGCGGCGTTGCACCCTCGCCGAGCGAGACCGGCTGCTCGTCGTGGTGCAGTGGGAGGACGGCGGCGTACCGCCACATGTCCCATCGGGCGCCGATCGCGTCACGCGACGGCCAGGGCATGTCGTACCGCACCAGAAAGGGTTGTCCGCAGTCGGGACAGACGGACGCCAACGTGTCGCCGGGCTGTGCGTGATCGCAGGCCGAGCATTCCAGGTGCCAGGTGCTCACGAGATCGAATCGGGGGTGGTCGGGGTGGCGTCCTGCTCCGCGTCATCCGCCGGAGGAGACGGGTCGTCGAGGGAAGGTATATCCGGTGACGGCGGGACGGCCGATACGGCGGCCGGCGCCGGTGCGAGCGCATCGGTCGCGCGCAGCGACGCGAGAATCTTGTTCGCGCTCTTGAGCGAGAAGCCCGGGATGGCCGCGATCTGCTCCGGCGACGCATCGCGGACCGCCTGCAGACTGCCGAACGTCGTCAGCAGCAGGCGGCGCTTGTTGTCGCCGATACCCGGGATGCGCAGCAGCTCCGACGTGATCGTTCGGACCGCGCGCCGCTTGCGCTGAAAGGTGATCGCGAACCGATGCGCCTCGTCGCGCGCCTGCTGCAGCATGCGCAACGCCGGCGAACGCCGCGACAGCCGCAGCGGCTCGCTCCGCCCCAGGAGAAAAACCTCTTCCTCGCGCTTCGCCAAGCTCACGATCGGCAGCGATTCGAGACCGAGCGCACGCAGCGCATCCGCGGCGGCGTTGAGCTGACCCTTACCGCCGTCGATCACCACCAGATCGGGGAGTGGACGCTCTTCCTCGACGCGGCGCGTGAAGTAGCGGCCGACGACCTCGTTCATCGAGCGGAAGTCGTCGATCCCCTCCACCGTCTTCACCTTGAACTTGCGATACTCGGCGCGGTTCGGACGACCGTTCTGGAACCACACGCAGGACGCCACCGTGTCCGTTCCCTGGGCGTGCGAGATGTCGAAGCACACGAACGCGCGCGGCACTTTCTGCAGACCGAGCTGACGCTGCAGCTCGTACACCGGGTCGCCGGCGCGCTCCTCGGTCGGATCCTCGCTCGTCAGGCGTGCCTCCTCGAGCAGGTGCCGCGCGTTCTGCTGCGCGAACTCCACGAGCTCGCGGCGCGGGCCGCGCTGCGGGACGTGAATCTTCGTGCGCTCGAGCGATGTCTCCACCACCTCCCGCTCGCTGACCTCGAACGGAAGCACCAATTCCTGGGAGCGCTCGTCCAGCAGACGATACGGGCCCGCCAGGTACGCCTCCAGGATGTCGCCGTCCTGCTCGCCCTCGATGTTGGCGACGAATTGATGGTCGCGCGCCAGCAGCTTGCCCGCCCTGATCCGCAGCAGTGCGATCACCGCGTCGTCGCCGTCGCGCGCATAGCCGATCACGTCGCGATCACCGCCCTCGACCTCCATGACCAGAACCGGCTCCTCCATCTTCTCCAGGTGGGTCAGCACATCGCGGAGCTGCGCGGCACGCTCGAAGTCGAGCGACTCCGCGGCCAGCGTCATCCGGTCGCGTACCTTGCGCACGACCTCCTCCGGCTTGCCCGCGAGGAAGTCCACGACCTCGTCGATCATCGCCGCATACTCAGCCTGCGTCTGCGCAAGGATGCACGGCGCCTTGCAACGCCCGATGTGGTAGTCGAGGCACGGCCGCTCCGGCATCTGGTTCGGCATGTCGTAGTTGCACGAACGGACCGTGAACAGCCGCTTCACGACGTCGAGCGACCGACGCATCGCGCCGACGTCGGTGTACGGACCGAAGTAGCGGGCACCGTCGTTCTGGAGCCGCCGCGTCACCCACACGCGCGGAAAGGGCTCCTGCACCGTGACCTTGATGTACGGATACGACTTGTCGTCGCGCAGGGCGATGTTGAAGCGCGGCTTGTACTCCTTGATCAGGTTGGCTTCCAGGATCAGGGCATGCGCTTCCGTCGGCACCACGATGGAATCCAGCGCGTCGGCCTGCTGCATGAGCGCGCGCGTCTTGAGGCTCTCGCGGTTGTCGGTGGCTACGTAGCTGCGTACGCGCGACCTGAGCCGTTTGGCCTTCCCCACGTACAACACCTTCCCCGCGGCGTCCTTCCACAGGTAGACGCCCGGCGACTCCGGGAGATGAGGGATCTTGTCGAGGATCTGTTGCGGGACGGCCATACCGAATTATACCCGTCCCGGCACTCGGGCGTTCGCGTCAACGACGCCCGGCACGAGCCACGAGTGCGCGCGCTTCGGGCACGCCGAGCGCGAGCGTGACGACCCCGTAGACGAGGCCGAACGTCGCGAGCGCGGCGATGCCCCGCGCCGTCTGATGAGCCGGATGTACCGCCCGCATGACGCCCCATCCCGCACCACCGGCGAGCAACGCAGCGCCCCACAAGCGCAGCAGTGCGGCGCGCGCGATTCCGGTCGGGCCGATGCGTGCGCTGATCGCGCGCCGCAGCAGAAGGAACTCGACCCACCCCGCCATGCCGGCGGAGGCAGTCAGCCCGACAGCGCCGGTCCAGGCGGGTAATCCCAGCGCGCGACGAAGCGGGAACGCGAAGAGATAACCGAGGATCCCCGTCAGCAGGACGCGCGCGGCGGCGAACCGCAGCGGGGTGCGGGTGTCGCGCAGCGCGTAGAACGTGGACGAGTACAGGCGGCCCAGCGCGCTGGCGACCAACCCGACCGCCGAACCCGCCAGGATGGCCCAGGTGTGAACGCTGTCGATGCGGGTGAACTTTCCGTGCTGCAACAGCACGCCGGCGATCGCCTCGCCGAGCACGAGGAAGCCGACGGCCGACGGTACGACGAAGAAGGCCACCCGCGGAAGCGCCGCATCGAGCCGGCCGCGCAGTCGGGCGAACATCGCCGCCCCGCCGCCCGTCTCCCGCGCCATCTCGGGCAGCTCCGCCGCCGACACCGCCATCCCAAAAAGGCTGATCGGGAGCAGGTAGATGGTCTGCGCGTTCTGCAGCAGGGTGACGACGCCCGCGTCGCCGAGGTAGCTCGCGATCGCGATGTCGAGGAAGCCGCTGAGCTGCACGACACCCCGGCTCACGAACACCGGAAAGAAGTTGTGGACGACCTCGCGAACGGGCGGATACGCGTAGTCGGGTACGAAGCGGAGATGCCGGACGAGCCGCAGCACGGCCGGAAGCTGCACCCCCATCTGCAGCGCCGCGCCGATCACCGAGGCCCACGCGAGAATGACCGCCAGCTCCACCTCGTGCACCCGCGGACCGTAGACGAGCAGCGCCGCGATCATCGTGATGCTCCAGAACACGGGCGCCACGTACGACAGGAAGAACCGGCGATGGCTGTTGAGGATGCCGAGGCACCACGCGCTCATCACGAAGATGCCGGCCCCGGCGAAGACGATGCGGGTCAGGCGAACCGTGAGCGCGAACGTCTCGCCGGTGAAGCCTCCCAGCACGACCTTGACGAACAGCGGGGCAAAGGTCATCCCCAGCGCGACGATCAGCGCCGTGACGAGCGCGAGGATCGCCCCCACCGCGCTCGCGATCCGGTCCGCCTCGTCCTGCTCGTTCCGCGCGAGCGCGTTGGCGTACACCGGGATGAACGACGCCGACAGCACTCCCTCGCCGAACAGATTCTGCAGGAAGTTCGTCAGTCGGATTGCGCCGTTGAACGCATCGGCGACCCAACCCACGCCGAGATACTTCGCCATGAGGCTCTGCCGCAACAGACCGAACAGGCGCGAGAGCAGAATGCCGGCGCCGATGAGCGCGGAGTTGCGCCCTGAGCTGCGACGCGCTGGCGCGGGAATCTCCACCGGCTCGATCGGCTCGGGGGTCGCGAGCGGCTCGGTCACCGTGCGCTTCCGACGTGCGATGCCCGCGGCGCGCTGTCGATCAGACGTTCGGCATGCATCGACGCAGCTCGCTGCAGCTCCTCGACGAGCGACAGGCCATGCCGCGCGAAGATCGGAATCCCGTTGAGCATGCGCTCCTGGCGCACGCCGAGCGGATAGAGCGCGCCGCGCAGCGTCGCGACGTCGCGCAGCAGCGCGGTCTCGCGCCGCTTGACGCCCGCGAGGAGGCGGCGCTCGAGCCGGTCCACACGATGGAGCAGGATCTTCGACGCGCCCTCCACCGCCGCTGACGTGCCAGTGCCCGCCGCTTCGGACGCGAGCTCGGCGGGCAGCGCAGCGATCGTCGCGCGCAGCCGACGGAGCGTCGTCTTGGCGTCCTCGCTCATGGCGCGACGTGCCACCGTACCCTCGAGCGTGTGCGGCTCCGCGAGCGCAGCGATCTCGACGTCGAATCGGTCGAGCAGTTGCTGCACGTGCGGCTCGACGAGCGTTGCCGACCAGCGCGGCACCGCGAGCGGCGACGGTTGGCCGAGCGCGGACGCCACTGCGCTCACCTGCGCAAAGTACGCGAGCTCGCCGGGGCCGCCGACGTATGCGATGGTCGGCAGGATCGCGCGTTCGACGATCGGACGCAGCAGCACGTTCGGCGTGAGCCAACCGGCCGCACCGCGCGCGGCTTCGGCCGTCGTCAAGCGGCGCTTGACCGAGCCTTCGCGCGTGAACACGAGCGACAGCCCCCCGACGTCCTCGACCTGCGGTACCAGACCCCGCGCGACGATCTCTCTCGAGCGCGTGGCGAGCGCCGACTCGATCGAACCGGCAGCGCGGAGCGCCGACGCCAACGTCGGCATGCTGGCGTCTCGCACCGCGGGATGCGAGGCGTCCAACACCGGCATGCCGAACGGCGCGAGCACGCCCCGGAGCAGCTGCACGAATGCGTCGCCGGTGGAGCACTCGGGCGCACTGTACGCCGCCACGGTCATGGCGAGCGGCCGTGGATCGGACGCGCTGCCCGCTGCTTCCTGGAGCCGATGCAGCGCATCCTCGAGGCTCCCAAGCGGCGCGAGCGACATCGGTGTGCCGTCCGGCGGCTCGTGGGTGGCGCGCAGCACGTCCACGCCACCGGGCCGCGCGACGACGGTGCGCGAGGCCTCGGTGAAATCGGCGTCATCGGTGGCGGCCCAGAACACCGGCGCGGTCGGAATGCCGGTGCGCTGCTCGATCGCGTCGGCCAGCGCGAGGGCCGACGCCGCCTTCGTCCAGGTGTACAGCGGTCCGCCGAAGAGCGCCGGCTGCTGCCCCGTCGTGACCACGACGCCCCCCTCTCGGCGCACGCGGTCGAGTCGCTCGGCCGCAGCCCCCGTCGCCTGCATGGCCGGCGCGAGCGCCGCCAGCCGTTGTGACCAGTCCGTCTCGTTCAACCGGTCCTTGGCCCATGACCGCCAGGCATCGGTCGAGCTCGGGCGCGGTGGGGACCACGTCGCGGGGACATCGCCGCTCTGCATCGCGCGCGAGAGCGGCGAACCGCCGAGTGGCTCGGTCACGATGCGGACGTCGGTCATGTCCGTCTCGCGAACACGATGGCTCGCGGCGAGGTCCGCTCGAGCGGCGATCCGGCGTAGTCGCCGTACGTCGCTTCGACGGCGAACCCCGCCGACGTACAGAGCGACGCGAGCTCGTCGGGCTCGAACAGCCGCACCCGCTCGACGAACGTGCGACCGAGGTCACCGAGCGTGATCGTCTTGCTGACGAAGCGGCCGTCGCGCGAGATCGCGCGCTCCTGCTCGACGGTCACGCTGCCGACGGTGCGCACGTCGTACGGCACGAGCGTCCGCCGGACGTGCTCCGCATTCAGATAATCGAGGACGAACCATCCGGCCGGCCGAGTCACCCGTGCCACCTCCGAGATCACGCGCAGGTGCTGCGCGTCGTCCCGGAAATATCCGAAGCTCGTGAACAAGTTCACGACGAGGCCAAAGGTCCGGCTCGCGAACGGAAGCTCGCGCATGTCGGCGCGCACCAGGGGCGCGGCCCCGTCGTCGCCGCGCGCGGCCCGCAGGAGCGACGGGGATAGGTCGAGGCCCACCGCCCACCACGCGCGGTCGGACAGGGTGCGCTGATGCCGCCCCGCCCCGCACGCCAGGTCCAGCACGGGCGCCTCTCCCACCTCGCCGATTCGATCGCCGATCAGGCGGACCGCTTCGCGCGCCTCGCCCTGATCGCGATGCTCGTACAGCGCCAGATACTCCTCGCCGAACCAGTCCTCGAACCAGTCACTCTCAGACATGACGG
>DASXHF010000196.1:0-6383 GCA_036488775.1 Gemmatimonadaceae bacterium
GCTTCGTGCCTCCGCGCCAGCCGATGTCACCTTTCTCGGTGTGCTCGATCGTACCAAGCGACTGCCGCAGCTGTATGCGAGCGCCGATGCATTCGTCTTCGCCTCGCTGACCGAGACACTCGGCCTCGTGGTGCTCGAGGCGATGGCGAGCGCGCTGCCGGTCGTCGCCACGGCGGCGGGAGGCGTGGCCGACCACCTGCGCGATGGCGAGAACGGGCTGGCGTTCCCCGCCGGCTCGTCCGATCAGATGGCCCACGCGATGGTTCGGCTCGTCATGGACTCGGCGCTACGCCAGCGTCTGGCGAGTGGCGCCCGCCGCACCGCGGAGGCGCTGAGCTGGGAGGGCGAGGTCGATCGCCTCGGCGAGATCTACGCCGAGCTGGCGAGCCAACCTGACGACGCGCTGCGCTTCGCCGAACGCACCACCGCCGCGTAGTCCGAGAGCAGGGCGTCGAACACCGCGCCCCACGAGTGCTGCGCGGCCGTGGCGCGGCCGCGCGCCGAGAGCTCGGCGCGTCGCTTGGTGTCGCGGGCCAGTGTCACGAGCCCATCGGCCATCATCCCCGAGTCCGCCGGCACGAGGACCCCGCCTTCCCCGTTCCGCAGGAGCTCTCGCGTCGAAGGAACGTCGGCGGCGACGATCGGCAGGCCGGACGCCATTGCCTCGAGCAGCACGTTGCCGAAGGTGTCGGTGCGAGAGGGGAACACGAACAGATCGGCCGACGCGTAGAGCGCCGCGAGCTCGGCACCTTCCAGCCGGCCCAGAAAGCGGGTTCCGGTCGGCGCCTTCGCTCGGCAGGTAGCGGCGTACGGTCCGTCGCCCGCGAATGCGAACACGATCGGCACGTTGGTGCGCTCGCGCATCTGCCGCATCGCGTCGAGTGCCAGGTCCAGTCCTTTCTCGGCCGCGAGCCGCCCGACGGAGGCGACGACGATCGTGTCGGGATACGCGCCGAGCCGCGATTCGCGAAAGGCCTGTGAGCGGTGGCGCGGCGAGAAGCGCTTCGTATCGACGCCCCGTCCCCAGATTCGCGTGCGTTGTACGTCGTGCGACTCGAGCTCGTGCTGCACCGCGCGCGTGGGGCAGTACGTGCGCAGCCCGCCGTTGTGGAACCAGCGCAGATAGCGCCAACCGGGCTCGGAGAGCAAGCCGAGCCCGTAGAATGCCGCATAGGCGCTGAAGCTCGTGTGGTACGAGCTGACGAACGGCAGCCCCATGCGTTGGGCGGCGGCGCGTCCGGCCAGCCCGACACCGAATGGCGTCGCCGCGTGTACGAGCGTCGGCCCGAAGGCGCGCAACTCACGCATGACCGCCGGCCCGCTTGGCGCAGCGATGCGGAGCTGCGGATACGCCCAGAACGACAGGCTCGGGAATCGCCGCACTGCGGGATCGTACGTCGCGCCGTCGTCCGTGGTGGTGAGGGTGAGCACCTCGCCGCCCCGTGCACGGACCGCGCGCGCGAGACGATCGAGCGTGCGGGTCACGCCGTTCAATTGCGGCAGCGCGGTGTCGGTGAACAGGGCGAGGCGAAGCTCGACGTCCTCGTTGAGTGCGGCCACCGCCCGCGGCTCATGGACGATCGGGACAGCGTGGGTCAGTGCACGACTGGTCATAGATCGGCGTAGCGCCAGGGTATGCGCGCCGACAGCCACTGGTCGAGCGCCTCGACCAGGGAGCGCGCAGTGATCGGGTTGCTCAGATCGGCCGGGTGGAGTGCGATGCGCACGAGCCAGTCGCGCCGGCGCAGCATCCACCGCGCGCTCGCCGCACCCGCGGAGAGGCGCGCCCTCAACGAGGTGCGCGCGCTCCACCGCACGACCGGTGAGGGAATTCGCGTCGCACGGGCATGCAGATGAACGCTGTGTGAATCTTCACCGAGCGGGAGACCGCAGTCGAACGCCGCGCGCGCCGTCGACTCGTGCGCGAGCCAGGCGGGTGGCACGAACCCGATCGGTGCGAGGCCGAGCTGCCGCAGCAGCGCCGCTCCACGCGCGACCCGCATCCGCGCGTGCTCTTCGTCGAGGGTGAGGAACTCGCCTTCGCGCGCCGTTCGTCCGATCGCACGGAGCTCGTCCCGCCATCGGCGCGTGAGTCCCTGCTCGTCGTGCCGCTCGCCATGGAGGAAGATCTCGGCACCATCGTCGGCGCGCTGCCGCAGCCAATCCACGAATGATCGATGTTCGCCGAGTGGCCATGCGCCGTGCCAGTTGGGGACGACGAACAGCGCCGGTCGTACGCCGCGCTCGGCGCAGAGTGCCCAGAGGCGCTTGACCGGATCGTCGAGCGCCGGTGTCACGTCATGGACGCTGATCAGCAGCTTCACCGGCCGGACACCGCGCGGTAGAGGTTCACGATGCGGTCGAATACCGAGTCCCAGTCGTGCTCCGACGTCGCATAGGCGCGCGCGCGCTCCCGCATCTCCGCCCCGCCGGTCGAGAGAAGGGCCACCGCCGCAGCGGCCAACTCCGTCGCCTGTCCGGCCGGAAAGAGCGCGCCGGCGCCGGATGCGGTCACCTGCTCCGCCACTCCTCCGTGATCCGCCGACAAGACCGGCGTTCCCGACGCCAACGCCTCGAGCGCGGCCAGTCCGAACGTCTCGGCGGTGCCGGGCGACACGAACAGGTCCGACGCAGCGACCAGCGATGCCAGTTGCTCGCGGTCCGCGGTGAATGGAAACCAGCGTATACTGCGCGACCAGGCATGGCGTCGGATCGATTCGAGCAGTGGACGCCGCAGCGGGCCCTCGCCAACGAGGAGAAGCTGCGCGCCGGTGCGGGCGCGGATCGTCGGCCACGCGGTGAGCAGGAGCTTGAGCTCCTTTTCGCGGGCGAAGCGCCCGACGAAGATTACGAGCGGCGTGCCGTCGATGCCGAGCCGCGCCCGCAGTTCCATGCCGCGGGCGCGGCGAGTGGGACTGAAGCATCGCGGATCCACGCCGAGCGGTACGCGCACCACCCGGTCGATGCCGATGCGACGCAAATCGTCCGCGACGGTGGTCGACGCGACGATCGTCGTCACGAAGAGGCGGTCGAGGGCACGTGCGTAGCGCGCCGCGAGCTTGCGCGCGATGCCGGGCCCCATGAGCGACGGATAGTCGCTGTGAAAGAAATGCACGAGGGGGATCCCGAGCCGGCGCGCCGGATGACGGATGATCCAGGGTACCAGCCCCGGACTGCCCACCTCGATGACGTCGGGCCGCTCGTGCTCGATGATGCGGCGGTTGGAGCGCGTGGCCAGCATGAAACGATATGGGTGCTGCGTCGGCACCCGCGGCCCGCGCATGCGATAGCAGCGCACGCCGTCGACTTCGGTGACTGCGTCCGCGCCGGCCGGCAACACGAGCACCTGACGCAATTCCGGGTGCCGTTCGACGTACGCCGCCTTCTCCATCAGATAGGTACGCACGCCGCCGCTCGTCTCGCCGAAGAACTCGGTGATGTCGAGGACACCGAGGGACGCCGCCGGCCGGAGCGGTGCGGCGAAC
The DNA here is from genome assembly GCA_036488775.1 of Gemmatimonadaceae bacterium. Classification (GTDB taxonomy): domain Bacteria; phylum Gemmatimonadota; class Gemmatimonadetes; order Gemmatimonadales; family Gemmatimonadaceae; genus AG11. The sequence goes on from DASXHF010000196.1 coordinate 3,486, forward strand.
CGATCACGCGCGAGGTCGGTCGCACGACCGCCGAGCGTTGACGCGAGCAAGCGGCGGGCAACCGCGGCACTGGTGGACGCCGCGGTCGACTCGTCGACGGCGCTCACGCCACCGCGGCGGTCGCGGACTCGAACGCGTCCACGAGCGGGCGGCCCGTGTAGCTCGCCGGAATCGGCACGCCGAGCGCCCAGAGCACCGTCGGCGGGACGTCCAGCAGCGATGGCGTGCCGAGATTGCCCGACGCGCCGGCTCCGCAGAGGAGCAGCGGGATCGTGCGGTCGAGCGGGTGGGCGCTCTCGTGATCTCGCGGATCCACCCCGCCGCCGCCGTGATCGGCGAGCGCGATGAGCAGCGTCCCCTCGTCACGACCGACATCGATCAGCGAAGCGAGCAGGCCGAGCGTCTCGTCCAGGCGATGCGCCGCTCGCACGTAGGCGTCGGACATCCACCCGGACTCGTGTCCGGCGCGGTCGCAGTCGGGCCAATGAAACACGATCAGCCCGCGCTGCTGTTCGATCAGGCGCGTTCTCGCGCGCAGGAGGATCTCGGCCGCGTTGCGGCCGGCGAAGTGTGGCATGCCGATGCCCAGGCGGCGCGCGATGCGATTGCCGATGCCACGGAACAGGAGCGGTAGCTCGGCGACGAAGCCGCTGGTCGGCAAGCCTGCATCTGCGAGCAGCGCCGGCAACGGATGAACCGGGCCGGCGCTGCGTGGGATGTGGAACCGGTCGCTTCGCAACCCGTGCACTTCGGGCGGCGCGCCGGTGAACAGCGACGCCATGGCCGCCGCGGTCACGCTCGGGGCGATCGTCGTGCCGGCGAGCGTAGACGCGCCGACGCTCGCGAGTCGTTTCCAACAGCGCAGGTCGAGCGCATCGATCGCGTCCGCACGCAACCCATCGAGCACGACGAGCACTACCCGGCGCACGTTCGGGGGACGTTGCATGTTGTATTGGGATGTACGGGCGTAGTACGGCGGGAAGGAAAGCCGTCGGACGCCTACACTGTACGGGTCATCTGTGACGAGTCGAGCGTGACCGTGTGTCCGAATGGCAACGAACCGGTATTGAAACGGTCGCGACACCGGCGGATCGGCGCGGGCCGGGCGCAGGCCGCACACCCGCGAACCCGGTTGCTCACTCGTGACTCATCCGTGGCCGTCCCGTCGCGCGGCCGTTCATCGTGTCATCGAGTGTGAGTGCACCGCCGAGACCTGGCTCGCGGACAGACTACGCACTGCGCGATTCGCGGTGCCCGACGCTCGACGCCGCCTCGTTGTCGCCGAGCTGGAGGTACGTATGTCGGATCAGATGAAGAGGAAGCGTTCCGAGGAGTCCGCCGAAGCGCGCGCCGTCACGCGTCGCGGTTTTCTCAACGCCGCGGCGCTACTGGCCGGCGGTGCGGTGATTGGTTGCTCGGCCGACGGCGTTACCGGCGCGCTGTCCCCATCGGCGTCGCTCCTGTCGAGGCAGGGCGAGACCGACGCTCAACACGAGGGACTCGCCGATGACGGCACCTTCAAGTTCGACCACGTCGTGCTGGTGATGCAGGAGAACCGCTCGTTCGATCACATGATGGGTTGGGCACCCCGTGCCGACGGCCGTCAGGCGGGACTGACGTACGTCGACAACGCGGGCGTGCCGCACCAGACGTACCCGCTTGCACCGGATTTCCAGGGATGCGGCCGTAATGATCCCGACCATTCCTATAGCGGAGGACGGGTGCAGTACGACGGCGGACGCTGCGACGGCTTCCTGCGCGGCGCCAACGACGTGTTCGCGATCGGCTATTACCGCCAGGACGATCTCGGATTCTTCGGCCAGGCGACGCGCGACTGGACGATCGCCGACCGATACTTCTGCAGTCTGTTGGGCCCGACGTTCCCGAACCGGATCTATCAGCACGCCGCGCAGACCGATCGGCTCTCCAACACGTTCGCCGTGTCCACGCTGCCGACCATCTGGGATCGGCTTGCCGACGCCGGACGCACGGGCCGCTACTACTATCACGATCTGCCCTTCCTGGGCTTGTGGGGATCGAAGTACCTCCCGATCGCGCGGCCCGCGGCGTCGTTCTATGCCGATTGCGCCGCCGGCACGCTGGCCGACGTGTCCTTCATCGATCCGGCGTTCCTCCAGGAGATCACCGGCACGGGCGCGGACGACCACCCGCACAACGACGTGCGCGCGGGTCAGAGCTTCCTGAACAAGATCTACACTGCCGTCACCACGAGCCCAAAATGGGATCGTACCCTGCTCATCATCAACTACGACGAGTGGGGCGGGTTCTTCGATCACGTCGCGCCGCCCAAGCGGCCGATCACGCCGAGCGAGCAGGCACTCGGCAACGACGGGCGACTCGGCTTCCGGACGCCGCTGATGCTCGTCTCGCCCTACGCGCGCGCTCATCAAGTGGCGAGCGCCGTGTACGATCACACGTCGATCCTGAAGCTGATCGAGAAGCGGTGGAATCTGGCCCCACTCGGCCGGCGTGACGCGTCTGCGCTGAGCATCGGGACGGCGCTCGACTTCGAGCAGGATCCGCGGACCGCGCCGCAGTATTCCGTCGCACCGGTCGTTGGCATCGCGTGCCCGGCCACCGGACCCCTCGCCGTCGCCGCGGCTCCCACGAGGATGGCGATGACCGCCGTGGCGGAGGATGAATGGTCGGGTCTATACGACCTGTCGCGGAAATACGGCTGGACCGTGTAGCCGAATGTGGCGGAGGAGTCGACTAGCCGGCTAACCGGCTGGTCGGCTACCTTCCGCCGCATGGCGAAAGGGGGCGGACGCAACAAGGCGGATGACTATCCGGTGCAGGTCGTCACGAAGCGCGGCATCGTGGAGCTGCACATGAGCCCCGCCGCGATGCACGACTTTCTCACGCACCAGCTGCACC
>DASXHF010000012.1:0-37897 GCA_036488775.1 Gemmatimonadaceae bacterium
GCTCTCGATCGACATCGTCGGGGAGTTTCTCATGCCGATCGTGCGGCAGGACCGCGCGGCGGCGTTCATCGTCATCGACTGCCTGCGGCTCGATCAGTGGAAGGTGATCCAGCCGGTGATCGCGTCGCTGTTCGACATCGAAACGACGCACTACTTCGGCATCCTGCCCACGGCGACGCCATACGCCCGCAACGCGCTGTTCAGCGGGCTCTTTCCCAACGAGATCGCGGCGCGCTTTCCCGACTGGTGGGGTGAGCGCGAGGACGAGACGCTGAACGCGCACGAGCGCGACCTCCTCGAGGCGCAGCTGCACGAGATCGGCGGATCGCAGAAGATCCCGGTGAAGTACGACAAGATCTCCTCGTCGTACGAGGCGGACGAGCTGGAACGCCGGCTCGCGAACGCCATCTCGCCCGACGGGATTAGCGCGTTCGTGTTCAACTTCGTGGATCTACTCACCCACGGCCGGTCCGAATCGGCCATCCTGTACGAAGTCGCCCGCGACGAGATCGCACTGCGCCAGCTCACGCTGCAATGGTTCAAGCGGTCGGCGCTCTTCAGTGTCCTGCAGGAGGCGGCGCGCCGGAAGGTGAAGGTGCTGGTCACGAGCGACCACGGCTCGATCCACTGCCACACGCCCGCCACGGTCTTCGCGCGCCGCGACGCGACACAGAACCTGCGCTACAAGTTCGGCGAGGATCTGCGGGCGGAGAATCCGGACTACGCGTTGATGTTCAAGGACGAGGATGCGCTCAAGCTGCCGCGCCGCGGCCTGGGCGCGAACACGCTGCTGGCGACGGGAGACAGCTTCTTCGTCTACCCGACCAAGCTCCGCGAGTATCAGAGCCGCTACCGCGGCTCGTTCCTCCATGGCGGCGTGACGCCGGAGGAATGCATCCTGCCCGTCTCGCTGCTCACGCCGAGGCGCTAGCGTGTACGCCCGCCTGCTGCGCTTCCTGCGCCCCCATTCGTGGCGCATGGTCGGGACCATCGCCTGCAACGTCGTGGCGGCGGCGCTCGACGTGCTGTCGTTCACGCTGCTCGTCCCCTTCCTCAACGCGCTGTTCAAGGCGAAGCAGTTCATCCCCACGACGAGCGCGCACTGGATCTCGGCGCTGCAGCAGCGGCTGGTCGGCGCGTTCCTGAACCCCGCCGATCCGCTCGGCTCGGTCGAGGTGATGATCGTCGCCATCGTGGTGCTCGTCGCGCTCAAGAACGTGTTCGTGTGGCTCGGTGGCCAGCTCGGCGCCTCGCTCCAGGAGAACGTGACGCGCGACCTCCGCGACGCGGTGTTCAAGCATCTCCAGCGGCTGCCGCTCGGCTACTTCCAGCGCGCCAAGACCGGGCAGATCATCTCCCGCGTCCTGAGCGACACCGAGCAGACGAAGCTGGTGATCACGGAGCTGATCACGCGGACGCTGCAGAACGTCGCGCAGATCATCGGCACTATCATCGTGCTGCTTGGCTATTCGGTGCGGCTCACCGTCGTGGCGCTGGTGATCGCGCCGCTGCTCACGCTCGCGCTGCAGCCGATCCTGCGGAAGCTTCGCAAGGGACACCGCCGCCTCCGCGGCGACTACGGCGAGATCACGAGCGTGCTGCAGGAGGTGGTGAGCGGCGTGCGGCTCGTGAAGTCGTTCCGCGGCGAGCCGTACGAGGACGTCCGCTTCACCGAGGCGAGCCATCGCTACTCCTCGGGGATGGTGCGCATCACTCGCATCGCGTTCCTGTCGCAGCCGATGACCGAGATCATCGGCACGGTGGTGGCGGTGCTCATTCTCTGGATCGGCGCGCGCGAGGTGCTGCTGGGACGCGGTGCCATGGACGGCGCCACGCTGATCACCTTCATGATCATGGTAATGCGCCTCCTGCCTCCCCTGAAGCAGCTCTCCCAAGCCCCGACCACGGCGCAGCAGTCCCTCGCGTCGGCGGAGCGGCTGTTCGAAGTCCTCGATCTCCCGACCGAGCAGCAGCTCGACCAGCCGACTCGAGATTTCCCGGCGCGCGGATCGCGCCAGGTCGCCTCGCTGCGCGACTCGCTCACCTTCGACCGGGTCTCGTTCGCGTACGACGACGAGCCGGTGTTGCGCGACGTGAGCTTCGTCGCGCACCGAGGGGAAGTCATCGCGCTGGTCGGCGCGAGCGGGGCGGGGAAGAGCACGCTCGTCGATCTCATCCCCCGTTTCTACGAGCCATCCGGAGGCGTCATCCGACTCGACGGAGTGGACACGCGCGAGATCGCGCTGTCCTCGCTGCGCGGTTTGACCGGCATCGTGAGCCAGGACACCGTGCTGTTCAACGACACGGTGCGCAACAACATCGCGTACGGTGTCGCCGACCGCTTCACGGCGGCGCGGGTGGAAGCGGCGGCGCGCGCGGCAAACGCGCACGGCTTCATCAGCGAGCTTCCACAGGGATACGAGACCGTCCTTGGCGAGCGGGGCACGCGGCTGTCCGGCGGACAGCGGCAGCGTCTCGCGATCGCGCGCGCCCTGTTGATCGATCCCCCGATCCTGGTGCTCGACGAAGCGACGTCGGCGCTCGATACCGAATCCGAGCGGCTGGTGCAGGAGGCCATCGACCGGCTGCTCGCTGGCCGCACGGTGTTCGTCATCGCCCACCGCCTGTCGACCATCGTGCACGCCGATCAGATCCTCGTGCTCGATCGCGGCGAGATCGTGGAGCGCGGCACGCACGCCGAACTGCTCGAGCGGCGTGGCGTCTACCACCGCCTGCACGAGGCGCAGCTGCGTCGCGAGGGCGGTGGCGTCACGGGCAGCCCACCCTCCGTGCCGGCCGGCGTCCGCTAGGCGATGCGCACTCTCTTCTATCATTCGGCGCCCAACTGGACGGGCTCGTCGCGTGCCTTCGCGGTCGCGGCACGAGGGCTCGCCGCTCGCGGCGAGACGGTCACCGTCGTCGTGCCGATCGATTCGCCGGTCGAGCAGTCGTTCTCCCGCGACGGGCTCGACGTGGTCACGATGCCGATCACCAACTCGGTGACCCGCGATGCGTGGCGGCTTCGGACGCTGCTGCGGGAACGGTTCGTGGAAGTCGTGTTCCTGCACGGCGAGCGCGAGCAACTCGTGGCGAGCACCGCGATGCGCCTCGCGGAGCGTGGCGCGGTGATCCGCCGCGTGCCGTCCGGCGCGACGGTGACACCGGCACGTTCCGCTCGCGTCGCGACGCGCATCACTGCGTCGCGGCTGCTCTTTTCCACCGATGCCGACCGCCAGCGCGCCGCCATGCCGGACGCGTTTCTCGCGCCGCTCGGCGTGGATGTCCAGCGCTCCGACGACGATCGCGCGGCGTCGCGCACGATGCTCGGCGTGGAGCATGGGACGCAGCTCATGGTGTGCGTCGCGGACCGCCGCTCCAAGCCGCGCATCACCACGGCGCTGCGGACGGCCGCGCTCCTTGCCGACCGGCATCCGGGACTGCGTATCGCTCTCGTCGGGTCGGGCTGCGACGACGACGACACGCACATGCACGCCTCCGCGCTCGGCGTCACGCATCTCATCCGCTTTCTCGGCGAGCGCGACGACCTCTCGTCGGTGCTGGCCGCCGCCGACGTCGGCTGGGTGGCCGCCGAGGGCGACGACGGCGCCTACGCCTGCCTCGACTTCATGGCGGCGGCCGTTCCGGTGATCGCCGAGCGGTCGCCGTACATCTCGCAGTACGTGCCAGATGGCATCGCCGGCGTGCTGCTCCCGCCCGCCGATCCGAGCGACACGGCCGCCGCCGTGGCCTCGTTCCTGGCCGACGAGAATCAACGGGCCGCGATGGGCCGAGCCGGCCGCACGCGCGTCGCGCGCGAGTTCACCGAGGCGGCCACGGTCGACGGCTTCGCGGCGGCCGCGCAGGCGGCGGGGGATCGGGCGCACTGGGCGGCTCGGTGAAGGGAACGGCTCTCGCGCACCACCTCGAGTATTACGGGCTGCGTGGCGCCGTGGCCGTGCTGAATCGCCTGAGCTTCCGCCGCGCCGGCGCGATCGGCGAGCGTATCGGGGCGCTCGGCTACCGGCCGTTCGGCGTTCGTCGCGTCGTCGTGGAGCGGCAGGTGCGCGCCGCCTTTCCCGAGCTGGCCGAGCCCGAGGTGCATCGCATCGCACGCGCGTCGTACGAGAGTCTGGGGCGCACGACCATCGAGACCGCGCTGCTCCCGGCCTACTCGCGCGACGACGTGCTCGCGATGTTCGAGCGGGTGGAAGGCTGGGAGATCGTCGAGCGGGCGATCGCGCACGGACGCGGCGTGCTGTTCGTCACCGGCCACCTCGGGAACTGGGAGCTCGGCGGATCGTACATCGCCGCGCGCGGCGTTCCGATCGAGGCAGTGGCGCGGCGGATGCAGAACCCGCTGTTCGATCGCTACCTCACCGACACCCGCCGACAAATCGGTATGACCGTGATCTACGATGCCGACGCGGTGCGCCGCGTGCCGCGCGCGATCCGCGAGCAGCATGCGGTGGCGTTCCTGGTCGATCAGGGGGCGGTGGGGCTCGCGTCGGCGTGGGTGCCGTTCTTCGGCCGCTACGCCAAGACACCGCGCGGGCCGGCGGTCTTCGCGCTCCGGCTCGACGCACCGGTGGTGTTCGGCTGCGCGCTCCGACAGCCGAACGGCCGTTTCGTGATGCATTTCGAGGAAGTGCCGGTGGAGCGGTCGGGCGACCGGGACGTCGACGTCGATCGCATCGTCCAGAGCTACACGGCGACGCTCGAGCGCTGGATTCGCCAGGCGCCGGAGCAATATTTCTGGCACCATCGCCGCTGGAAGCATCAGCGGCCCGGCACCCCGCCAGAGCTCGGAGATCCGTCATGAACGAACGCGTGAAGCGCGCGCTGCGGCGTGATGCCCGCGCGTGGTTCGGAATCAGCGTGGTCGTGCTGCTCGTGCTGCTCGCCGTGCTGGCGCCGGTCGTCGCGCGGCACGACCCGCTGCGCATCGATCTCGTGAACCAGCTGCAGCGTCCTTCACCCACCCATTGGCTCGGCACCGACATCCAAGGGCGCGACGTGTGGGCGCGACTCGTGTACGGCGCGCGCGTCTCGCTGTCGGCCGGCGTCGTGTCGCAGCTCATCGCGCTGCTCATCGGGCTCACGATGGGTCTCGTCGCGGGCTACTATGGCGGTTGGGTCGACGAGCTGGTGATGCGGCTCGCCGACGTCACGCTCGCCTTTCCGACGCTGCTGCTCCTCATCGCCATGGCCGCCGCGCTGCAGCCATCCCTCGGCGTCGTGTTTCTGACGATCGGCATCGTCGGCTGGGCGGGAATGGCGCGGCTCGTTCGAGGACAGGTGCTCGTCGTCCGCCAGCTCGAATTCGTCCAGGCGTCGAAGGCCCTCGGCGCGCGCGACACGCGGGTCGTGCTGCGCCACGTGTTGCCGAGCGTCGTTGCGCCGGTGCTCATCGCGGCGACGCTCGGCGTCGCGGCCGCGATCATGGCCGAATCGGCGCTCTCGTTTCTCGGGCTCGGTGTGCAGCCGCCGACACCGAGCTGGGGCTCGATGATCGCCGACGGACGCGACCTCAATCAGCTGCGCAACGCGCCGTGGACCTCCGTCGCGCCGGGTCTCGCGATCGGCGCCGCGGTGCTCGGGTTCAATCTGCTCGGTGACGCGCTGCGTGACGCACTCGATCCGCGTCACGCAGCGCGGAGCGGCGTCATCGAAGCGCCCCCGTCGGCGCGGACCTGAGGATGGCCATCCGCGCCGAAGCGCCGCGTGACACCTCGCTCCCGATCGAGCGGCTGCGGCGAGAGGAGTTTGTGTGGATGGACGGAGAGTCCATCTATCTCAACGCCGCGAGCACCGGACCGCTGCCGGAGCGTTCCGTGCTGGCGCAGCACGCGTTCACGCGCAAGCGCGCTACGCCGCACCGGCTGAGCCAGGAGGAACAGTTCGGCGTGCTGGCGGCCTGCCGTGCGCACGTCGCCACGCTCGCCGGCGCCGACGTCGCGGAGATCGCACTCGCCCCGAACACGGGCGCCGGCATCAACCTCGCCGCGTGGTCGCTGCCGCTCGGTCCCGACGACGTCGTGGTCGTTCCGGATCTCGAATTTCCGGCCAACATGTATCCGTGGATGGCGGCGGCCGAGACGCGCGGCTTCACGCTGCAGGTGGTGCCCACGCGCGACGGCCTGCTCGACGAGGACGCCGTCCTCCAAGCGCTCGACCGTCCGGGCGTACGACTGCTCGCGATCTCGTGGGTCGGCTTCGCGACCGGCGTCGTGGCCGACATCGAGCGGCTGGGCGCGGAATGCCGGGCACGCGGCATCTACTTCGTCGTCGACGCGATCCAGGGGCTCGGCGCCCTCACGCTCGACCTCTCGCGCTGCCACGTCGACGTGTTCGCATGCGGCGCGCAGAAATGGCTGCTGTCACCATGGGGCACCGGGTTCACCTACGTGCGACGCGATCTCGTGCGCGAGCTCGCACCGTTGCCGGTGAGCTGGATGGGCGTGAGAGGGTCTGACGACTTCTCGCGGCTCCTGGCGTATGATCTCACCTGGCGCGACGACGCGCGCCGCTTCGAGCAGGTCACGCTCCCGTTCCAGGCCTTCGCCGGCATGGCCGCGTCGCTTGGTCTGCTGCACGAGCTCGGACCGAGCGCGGTGTCCGCGCACATTCTCACCCGGACTCGCGAGCTGCTCGACGGCGCGATGTCGCTCGGGATCCCGCTCGTCACGCCGCGCGCACGCCACGCCGGCATCGCGTCACTGCGCCCGCGCGACGCACAGGCGGTGAGCGCTCGCCTCGCGTCAGCCGGAGTGGCGCATTCGGTTCGTGAAGGGACGATCCGGCTCGCACCACACGCGTACACGACGACGGACGACGTGACGCGAACCCTCGAAGCGCTGAGCAAAGTCGGCTGAGCGTCGCCGGCGAGGCTATCGCGCGAGAGTGCGCGACAAGGTGTACACGACCGCGATCACCAGCACCGCGGCGAGAAGGACGCCGGTCGTGCTGACATCGTCGAAGATCCCGGCTGGCGCGGCGTTCGTGCCGTTCGTCTCGAGACGGCCGGACCCCTCACGGTCGACGTGGGCGACTACGCCCCGCGCACTGGCGCGGGCACCGAGCGGCTGGGTGGCTGCGCTTCCGCACCAGCCTGTGCTATCGAGCGGCGCGCCCTGAGCTGCTACGCTCCGCACGCCGCCGGAGATGGCGACCAACGATGCGGCGACGATCGTCGCCACGGACAGGCGGATGCGCACGTCGACCTCCCACTCCCCTCACGATCGGTGTCCGATCCGAGGGCATAGACCGCGCCGTCGTCGACTCAGAAGCGTATCTGCAGGAGCGTATAGTCCTTCTTGCCCTTGCCGACGACGACGTAGGCACCGCGCAGCAGAAAATCAGCGACCGGCACGGAACGGTCCGCCGGCTGGATTCGACGCTTGTTGATCGAGACTCCTCCCTGCGCCAACAATCGCTTCGCATCACCCATCGATGCGGCGACTCGAGATTCCGTCAGGAGGCGCAACACGTCGAAGCTCCGATCGGGCGTCTCCGCGGACACCGAGCCGAAATCAGCCTCGACGAAGGGCGCCTCGGAACGAAGGACCGCGAACGCTTCGTCGGAGAGCTCCGTCGGATCGGCGCGGCCGAAGAAGAACGCCGACACCTGCTCCGCCGCACGCAGTGCGCTCTCGCCGTGAACGCGCTGGGTCACGTCGCGCGCGAGCGTCTGCTGCGCGGCGCGTCGCTCCGGCGCCGAGACCGTGGCCGCCTCGAGCGATTCGATCTCCTCGCGTGAGAGCAGCGTGAAGTACCGGAGGTAGCGCCCGACGTCCGCGTCCTCCGTCGACAGCCAGAACTGGTAGAATGCGTACGGCGACGTCCGCTCCGGATCGAGCCACACCGCGCCCGCTTCCGTCTTGCCGAACTTGGTGCCGGAGGAGGTGGTGATGAGCGGCACGGTGAGCCCGTGCGCCTCCGCACCGGCGACACGACGGATCAGCTCGATGCCCGCCGTGATGTTCCCCCACTGATCGCTGCCGCCCAGCTGCAGGGTCACGCCGTCGCGGCGGTGCAGCTCCAGGAAGTCGTACGCCTGCAGCAGCATATACGAGAACTCGGTGAAGGAGATGCCCGCATCCATCCGCGAGCGCACCGAGTCCTTCTGCAGCATGTAGTTCACGGTGAAGTGCTTGCCGACATCGCGCAGAAAGTCGATCAGCGGCGTGTGGGAAAGCCAGGTTGCGTTATCGCGCATGCGAGCGCCGGCCGGGCCCGAGAAGTCGAGGAACCGCTCCAGCTGCCCGCGCACGGCCGCGGCATTCCCGGCGACCTGCTCCGCCGTGAGGAGCTGACGCTCGGCCGACTTGCCGCTCGGATCTCCGATCATTCCGGTGCCACCGCCCACGAGCGCGACGGGACGATGCCCATGACGCTGGAGATGGGCGAGGACCATGCTCTGCACGAGGTGGCCGACATGCAAGCTGCTCGCTGTCGGGTCGAAGCCGATGTACGCCGACACCGGTCCCGCCGCCAGCGCCGATGCCACTCCATCGGTGTGCTGATACACCAGGCCACGCCAGCGAAGCTCTTCCAGCACGTCGGTCGTCTTCATCACGCAAGTCTAGTTTGAATGGCGCACGTGTCGCCGACGGCAGAACCGCCGGTCATCGCGCGTTTCCGGATTGAATGGCACAAAAATAGGCCCGCGGGTGTCGAATTGTCAGGCGACGTCGCGTGATCCGTTGGTGCGGGCCGCTGACGCGCGTTAACCTTCCTCCCTGTGATGCGGCGTGGCATCCGCCACGGCCCGCCGGGACTTCATTCGACGGTTGATGGACCTTCCGTTCTCGAGAAATTTTCGCCGCCGCCACCCGAAGCTGTCGCGCGGGCTCGGCGTCGGCCTCGTCTTCGTGGCCGCCTTCGTCGTCGGCTTCGCATATTCGGCCTGGGCGCTCGTCTGCCGCGCCGGTGCGTGCCCCTCCGTCGACGTGCTGGAGGAGTACCAACCGCGGCAGACCTCCAAGCTGTACGCCGCCGACGGTCGCTTCATCGCCGAGCTCGGCCTGGAGCGCCGCACCCTGCTCAAGATCGACCAGATCCCGCCGCTGGTGCGAAACGCCTTCGTCCTCACCGAGGACAAGCGGTTCTACCAGCACGCCGGCGTGGACTTCATGCGCATCCCGGGCGCGATCGCGACCGACATCAGGCGCCGCAGCTTCGCCGAGGGGTTCTCGACGATCACGATGCAGCTGGCGCGCAACATCTTCCCGGAACGGCTGTCCCGCGACAAGTCGGTGGTGCGCAAGCTCAAGGAGATCAAGGTCGCGCGCGCCATCGAAGCGAAGTACTCGAAGGACAAGATCCTCGAGCTCTATCTCAATCAGATCCCACTCGGCAACCAATCATTCGGCGTCGAGACGGCGGCGCAGCGCTACTTCGGCAAGTCGGCGCGCGACCTGAATCTCGCCGAAGCGGCGACGCTCGCCGGTCTGCCGAAGGCGCCGGAGCGCTACAACCCGCGCCGTTCGCCCGACCGCGCGATCCAGCGGCGCAACACGGTGATTGGGCTCATGCGCGAGAACGGCGCGATCAGCGACGCCGACGCGAGCCTCGCCCAGGCGTACCCGATGCAGCTCGCGCGCAAGTCCGAGGCAGGCGACGTCGCGCCCTATTTCGTGGAGTGGGTGCGCCAGCAGCTCGAGCAGCAGTTCGGCCAGCGGCTGTATGAGCAGGGCCTCAAGGTGTACACGACGCTCGATCCGGACCTGCAGTCGGCGGCCGAGCGGGCGCTCGAGAACCAGCTCCGCGCCGTCGAGTCCGGGCGCTATGGGGCGTATACCCACCCGACGTTCGAGTCGTATCTCGCCCGTGCGTCCGGCCGCGCCGGCGAGCCGGCCGCGCCGAATTCACCGTATCTCCAGGGCGCATTCATCGCCATGGATCCGCGCACCGGCGCCGTGCGTGCGCTCGTGGGCGGACGCGACTTCGACGACTCCAAGTTCAACCGTGCGGTTCAGGCGCTCCGGCAGCCGGGGTCCACCTTCAAGCCGATCGTATACGCCGACGCGATCCAGAACGGACGCCCGCCGTCGTACATCGTCGACGACTCACCGGTCTCCGTGCCGCAGGCCAACGGCGGGGTGTGGACGCCGCAGAACTACGACGGCAAGTTCGAGGGACCGATGCCGATGCGGCGCGGGCTGTATCAGTCGCGCAACATCGTCGCGATCAAGGTGGGCATGGAGCTCGGCGAGCAGAGCGTGATCGACATGGCGCGCAAGTTCGGCATCACGACGCCCATCCCACCGTATCCATCCATCAACATCGGCGCCGCGGACGTGTACCCGATCGAGATGGTCGCCGCCTATTCGGCGTTCGCGACGCTGGGCACTCGCGCGAGCCCGACGTCGATCGTGCGCGTGGAGAACTCGCGCGGCCAGGTATTGTGGGAGCCGACTCCGGTGCGCGCGCCCGTCATGTCGCCCGAGGAAGCGTGGCTGATGGTCAGCATGATGAAGGACGTCGTGCAGCGCGGCACGGCCGCCGGCTCCGTTGGCTCGCAGTTTCACATTCCCGCGGGCGGCAAGACTGGGACGACGAACGACGGCGCCGACGTGTGGTACATCGGCTACACGTCCGATCTGGTGGCGGGAGTCTGGATGGGACTCGACCGACCGCAGAAGATCAAGGGCAACGCACAGGGCGGCGTGCTCGCGGCGCCGGCGTGGACGGCGTTCATGAACGAAGTCTATCGACGCAAGCCGGCACCGCCGGATTGGCCCCGCCCGGAGGGGATCGTGATACGACAGATCGATCCGGCGAGCGGCATGCTCGCGGGACCGGGCTGCGCGGGCGCGGTCGCCGAATACTTCATCGCCGGTACGGACCCCACGCAGCCGTGCATCCCCGGCACGTACGGCGCAGGCGCCGACACCACGCTCGGCGTGCCGGGATCGCCGGCCGCGGGCCGCGCATTCGACAGCACGAGCGGCCGGCCGTCGAACATGCCGCCCGATGCCGTGGTCATTCCGGGCGCGACGCCGATCCCCCGCGCCTCGCGGCCTGCGCGATCGGCGCGAGACTCGGCGCGTGCCGCACGCGACAGCCTGCGAGCTCCGCGCGACACCACCAATCCCTTCACGCTGCCGCCGCTCCAATGACGGACTGGCGGCCGACCGACTGCCATGCGCACTCGCGGCACTCGGACGGTGTGCTCACGGTGGCCGAGGTCGTCGCGCGTGCGGCGGTCCTCGGCACCCGGGCCAGCGTCACCGATCACATCTCCCGTGATGCACCCACCGTGGTCGACTCTCCGCGCGCCGTTGAGGAGTATCTCGACGATCTCGAGCGGTACGATGTGCTGCGCGGCGGGGAGTTCTGCTGGCACGACTCGCTCTGGCGTGAGCTGCCGCCGGAGACCGTCCGCCGCTTTACCCATCGCGTGGGCTCGCTGCACGCGATTCGCCTCGAAGATGGCCGCTACGTCCGCGCCTTCGCGCGCGAGCTGCCCGACGGTCTGACGCCCGCCGCCTACATGGAGGCGCACGTCCGTTCGCTCGAGTCGCTCGCCGAGGAGATGCCGGTCGACGTGCTCGCGCATCCCACGCTCGTGTCGCCCGTCCTGCGCGCGCTCGACCCACACGAGCTGTGGAGCGATGCGCTCGAGGAGCGCGCCGTGGGTGCGCTGCGGCGCGGCGGTATCGCGTTCGAGATATCGGCGCGCTACCGACCGCACGAGCGCATCGTCCGTCGCGCTGCCGAGGCCGGTGTGCGTCTGTCGCTCGGCTCGGATGGCCATGCGCGCGAGCAGGTGGCCGACGTCTCCGTGCCGCTCGAGCTGGCGCGGCAGATCGGCGTGCGCGATGACCTGCTGTACGATCCCGAGCGCCACGGTTCGCGCACCGGCGCCTTCGCCGCATGACCCGGTATCACGCCCGCTGGGTGCTTCCGATCGCCGCACCGCCGATCGTGGACGGGACAGTGGTGGAAGAGCAGGGCCGTATCGTCTGGGTCGGTCCCCGTGCCGACGCGCCAGCGGGTGGCGGCGCAGATGTCGACCTGGACGACGCGCTGCTCATGCCGGGCCTCGTGAACGCGCATTGTCATCTCGAGCTGACCGCGATGCGCGGCTTCCTCGACGGTCTCGATTTCCGCGAGTGGATCCTGCGTCTGACGCGCGCCCGCACCGCCGTGCTCACCTCCGACATGCTGCTCGACGCGTCGCGTCTGGGCGTCGTCGAAGGCCTCGTCGCCGGCGTGACGACGTTCGGCGACACGGGGGACTCGGGCACCGGGTTCGACGCGATGCTGGAGCAGGGCGTGCGAGGCATCTGCTACCGCGAGGTGTTCGGTCCCGACCCCGCGCAGTGCGAACGGTCCGTCGGCGAGCTGCGCGCCAAGGCGGCGGCGATGCGCGAGCGCGAGACGGCGCTGGTTCGCGTCGGCGTGTCACCGCACGCGCCGTACACGGTGTCGGACTCGTTGTTCGCTGCCACCGCGGCGCTCGCGGCGCGGGAGTCGTATCCGCTCGCGGTGCACATCGCCGAGAGCGCGCTCGAGACCGACCTGGTGGTGCGCGGCGCGGGCGCGTTCGCCGACGGGTTGCGCGCGCGCGGCATCGACGTCGCCCCGCGCGCGAGGTCGCCCATTGCGCTGCTCGAGCGGCTCGGCGTGCTCGGCGTGGCGCCGCTTCTCATTCACTGTGTGCGCGTCGACGTCGACGACGTGCGTACGATCGCGGCCCACGATTGCGGCGTCGCCCACTGCCCCGCGTCGAACGCTCGACTCGGGCATGGCATCGCGCCGCTGCGGGAGCTGCTGGCGGCGAACGGTCGCGTCGGCCTCGGGAGCGACTCGGTGGCGAGCAATGATCGAATGGATCTCCTCGAGGAGGCACGGCTCGCGTCGCTGTTCGCCGGTGCGCGGGAGGAATGCGCCGCCGCGCTTCCCGCTCACCGCGCGTTGGAGCTCGCTACGCTCGGTGGCGCGCGCGCGCTGGGCCTGGACTGGGAGATCGGCACCATCGAGGCCGGCAAAGCTGCGGACCTCGCCGCCTTCCCGCTCGACCGGGCGCATCGAGCGCCCGTCCACGATCCGGCCGCTGCGGCCGTGTTCGCGATCGCCGGCGGTCCGGCGTCGTTCGTCGCCGTGGCCGGCCGGGTGCGGGTGCGGGATGGTAGACTCGTGGACGACGATCCGACGCTTCACGCGCGGGTGCAGCGCTCGGCGGATCTGCTGCAGGAGTGGGGTCGGTCGGTAGGCGCGTAGGTGAGTCGTGGGCGGGCCTCGCCCCCCGCGCGTGACCTTCCGTACGTCGCCGCTGTCTACAGGATGTGGGCCGCCGCTCTCTTGTTGGGGGTGTAGCACGGCCGTAGCTTGAGAGAGTCGCACCACGCCGGAGGACACTGCGTGATTCTCGGATGTCTGGCCTTGAACGCATCGTTCGAGCCCCTGACCATGGTTCCCATGCGTCGGGCGCTGCGCCTCGTCATCGACGGCAAGGCGGAGATCGTCGAGGCGGAGCAGGATCGGCTCGTGCGGTCGGAGCGGCTCACGATGCCGCGCCCCGCGGTCATCCGGCTGACGAAGTTCATCCACGTGCCGCGCCGCTTTCGTCGGCAAGTGACGAACACCTTCCTGTTCGCCCGCGACCATTACCGCTGCCAGTATTGTGGCCGTCCGTCGATCGAGCTCAAGCCCCGCGAGGCGCTGACACGAGATCACGTGATCCCGATGTCGCGCGGCGGCACCAACGACTGGACCAACGTCGTCACCGCATGCTCGCCATGCAACACGCGTAAGGGCAATCGCCTGCCGCACGAGATCGGCATGCACCCGCTCACTCACCCGGTCGAGCCGCACTTCGTCCACCTCTCGTGGGCGGTGCGCCGGCTGACGCAGACGCAGGCGCGCTACATCCGCACCTTCTACGGCGACGCCATTCTCGCGCAGCTCGAGGCGCTGGAACACCGGGCACACCCGCATCGACATCACGGCGCTCATGCGGCACCGGACGAGCAGAAACATTCTGGGGCAGCGGAACACTAGCTGCCCTTTTTTGTTGCTTGCTGGTTGGTGATGGCTAGTCGAGTGCTGCTACTGCTCGTGATACTGCCCCTCGAGTACCTGGTACTTCTGTAGCGGTAGTGAGAGCCGTATCACGCCCTCGAGTCGACGTTGGTTTTCACTTCTCCGCCACGAACGTCGGACTCCTTCCATCGTAGTGCCGCTTCTCTCCGCCGAGCATGCGGAGCATCAGCGTGCGCACTCCGCTGCCGAGCGCCGAGACCGCCGTTCCACCGCGCGCGCCGCGAAGCCAGCGTTCCAGCTCGTCCATATCGCTCACCGACAGCGCCACGATGTCGAGCGCGAGCGTGTAGTAGTACCGTGCGCCCTCGTGTTCCGGCAGGAGGCTCGCACGCAGCGGGCGTTCCAGCATCGCCTGCGCCGTAGCCAGCGTCGCGAAGCTGCCCAGATCCTCGACCCGCCCGCGCTGCCGCCGCACCACGCGGTAGCGCTGTCCCGCCGGATCGTACTGAACGATCAGCTGCCACTCCTGCTGGCCTTCGAGATCGTTGAACAGCCCTCCGACTCGCCAGAGCTCGAGCCGGAATCGCAACGAGGCCGGAAAGCCGCTGCGCACCAGGTCGCGCATCTCGGTGTCGCCGAACAGGTTCGTGGTCGTCACGATGGGCGCGCCAGCCGGGCCTGCCGCCGGCGGCACGACGTCGAGCGTCGGGCGCCGCTGTGCGCTCGACCGTCCCGCCCCTCCGAGGAGGAGCATCGCGGCGACCACGATCGCGGACGGGGACGGAAGGGGCGAACGCACGCCTAGAAGCGGTGGTGCAGCCGCACGAAGACGTTCGCCGGCTCCTGAGGAACCGAGAGCGCCTTCGCGACGTAGACGCCGATCAGATCGAAGTCGAGCCCCAATCCGATGTCCGTGCGGTAGCTCGACAGCGCCGGCACATCCTGCCGCCCGAGATTGAGGGGATCACCAGGCGAGTTCACCAACCACCCCCGGCCGGCGTCGGTGAAGAAGACCCACGCGCCGTCGGCGCGGAACCGGTTGCGTCCCCCGTCGGCGTCGCGGCGCCAATCCGGGATCGAGATGTGCAGGTCGCTTCGATACTCGAGCTGCGCGAGCGCGATGCGCTCACACTGTGCCGGACGTCCCAAGACTGCTGCGCCGCTCGTGCAGGTTCCCACGTCCGGCGACGCCGCCGAGCGGAAGTCGAACCCCGGCACCGTCCCCGGACCATCGATCGACAGTCGTCGCTCGAGTGGCAGCGCGTCGCCGCCGAGCCAGCCGCCGAACACCACGCGAAGGTTCAACGCCGCCGTCGGCGCGAGCCGGTTGTATCGTCTGACGTCGAGAAAGCCGCGCTCATATCGGGTGACGCCAGCTGCTGCCGTCAGGTCGCGCACACCGGGCGACGTGGGCGCCAGCTCGTCGATCGTCCCCGCCCCATGCTCGAAGTCCGCCAGCACGTACCATCCCGCCCAAGGATTGAACTCGTCGTTGCGCGTGTCGATGCGCAGCGTCGCGTTGGCGAGGTGAAAGCGTCCCGCATCCATCGCCGGATTCGGCCGCCATCCGCGGTCGTTGCTGAACAGCGCCGGCGGATTTCGAGTCTCGCGGGCCAGCCACCGCTCGTCACCGTACGAGAGCGTCAGGTCGGCGCTCTGCGTCGCTCGCAACGTGGCGAACAGCCGGCCCCCGTGACGCCGGTAGTAGTCGCGGTAGTCGCGGCGAAAAAGGAACGACGCGAGCCCCACCTCCGCGTTGCTGAGCTGCCAGCTCTCGACACCGTCGACGACGTCGAACAGCTGCGCGCCAATCGTCGCGCCGTACTCGGCGCCCGTGCGCATCTCGCCACGGACGAGGTGTCCGACATCGGCCGTGGACGACGAGAAGCTGCTGCCCGTTCGAAGGATCGCCTGCGCGTCGAGCTGGAGATGCCCCCATCCCTGATCGCGATACAGCACCGGACCGACTCGGATCGGCAGCCCCTCGACGCGGTTGTACACCCCCGCGTTCGCGATCTCGAGCCGATTCGAGTTCGATCGACGGTTCCACTCGAAGCGTCGCCACCACTCGCCCTCGCCGCCCGTTTCGTCCGACTGCGCGACGAGACGATCGCCCTCCTGCGTGTAGCGCAGTGGCGGATGGTACACGCGGAGCTCTCCACCGATCGTCGCGCCGTCGCGGCCATCGACCTCGCCGCCGACGACCAGCAGGTCGCCGTCGATGCGCGCGCCCTTTTGCAGCAGGACGTCCGCATTGATCGCCAGCACCCGCCCCGCGACGTGCCCCGCGATCGTCACGGGTCCATTCAGGACCGCGACGTCGCCCGGGACGTCCTTGCCCGCCGGGATCTCGAGTGCGTCCGTGACACGCAGTGTCGTCGTGGCGTTGTACAACGCCACGACTTCACGCGCGACGTCGGGCGGCAGCCGGTTGCGGCCGGCGGCCGTCGTGTCGTGCTGCGCGCCGGAGACGGCGGGCAGCAGCGCCACGCCGAGCGCGAGGAGCGAGGGTCGCATGCGGGTCACGGGCGGAGAGGAGTGCGGACCGGCGCACCTCGGCGCGCCACCACCGCGCCAAGATAGCCCGCGAATCGGCGACGCGGCGCCGACGCGCGGCCCTTCATTCGTCGCCGACGGGGATGCCCAGCCGCCGCATCCGACGATAGAGGTTGGCGCGATCGGTCTTGAGCCGCCGCGACGCCTCGGCGACGTTTCCGCCCGCGGCCGAGAGCGCGCGAACGATGAGCGTGCGCTCATGGCCGTCGAGCGTGTCCGTCAACGACTCGTCGAGCGATGCCGGGTCGGGGAGCGGCGCGTCCGCGCGTCGGGGCCCCGTCGCCGTGGGGAGCACGGCGCGTACGTCGCTCTCGCCCACCTCCGCGCCTCCGTGCAAGATCGCGAGCCGCTCGACGATGTTGGCCAGCTCGCGTACGTTGCCGGGCCACCGATACCCGACGAGCACGCCCAGCGCATCCGCCGTCCACTGCGGCGGCCGCCGGCCCGTTCGCGCGCGGTGCAGCGCCGAAAAGTGCGCGACCAGCGACGGAATGTCGTCCGGCCGCTCGCGCAGGGGGGGAATCGGGATCGGGATCACGTTCAGTCGGAACAGCAGGTCCTCGCGGAAGCTTCCCTCGCTGACCGAGCGCGTCAGGTCGCGATTCGTCGCGCTGACGATGCGCACGTCGACGCGAATCGGCTTCCCGCCGCCGACACGCTCGATCTCCCGCGCCTCGATTGCGCGCAGCAGCTTCGCCTGTGCCTCCGCGCCGAGGTCGCCCACCTCGTCGAGGAACAACGTGCCCGTGTGCGCGAGCTCGAACCGGCCGATCCGGCGCTCCGTGGCGCCGGTGAACGACCCCTTCTCGTGGCCGAACATCTCGCTCTCGACGAGATCGCGCGGGATCGCCGCGCAGTTCACCCGTACGAAGGGCCGGTCCCGGCGGGCGCTCCCGAAATGGATCGCCGACGCGACGAGCTCCTTCCCGGTGCCCGATTCGCCGGTCACGAGCACCCGCGCGTCCGTCGGCGCCACGCGCCCGATCATCTCCCGCACACGCGCCATCGCGGGACTCGCGCCGATCATCTCGCCCGACAGACCGAGATCCTCGCGCAGCGATTTCGCCTCGCGCCGCACGCGCCGCAGCTCGAGCGCCGACGCGAGCGCCAGCAACACACCTTCCGGCGACAGCGGCTTCTCGAGGAAGTTGAACGCGCCGAGCTTCGTCGCCTTCACCGCGTCGCTGAGACCGGCCTTGCCGCTCATCATGATCACCGGCACGTCGGGCACGGTCTCGCGCAGCCGCGCCAGCGTTGCCAGTCCGTCGAGCTCACCGGGAATCATCAGGTCGAGCAGGACGACGTCGGGGCAGCTCTCCGCCACCCGTGCCAGCCCTACCGTCCCCTCCGCGGCGTCACGTACTTCATAGCCCTCGCTCGCGAGCAACGCGCCGACCATCCGGCGGATGTTCGGCTCGTCGTCGACGATGAGAACGCTCGACATGCCCGCTCAGCGCTTGTCGGGGGGCGCCACGCTCTCGGCGGGGATGCGCTCGGCGAGCAGTCTGGTCGTGAACCGCTGTCCCTCCGAGATCCGCTCCACCTCCACCGCGATCGAATCGATCGCCTGTTCCATTCGCTCGAGTCGCGCGGCGACGTCGGGCGATATGCTCTGCGCCGGCTGCGAGTCCATGCGACGCGCGTATGCGCGTGCGAGCGGCAAGCCGATCGCGACGACCGGAATCATTCCGACCGATATGATCGGCACCCACACTCCATCAATCGCCATGCGCTCGTACCTCCTCCGTCGCCGGCGCATCCGCCGGCAGAAACAGTCTCACCGTGGTTCCCGTTCCCAACCGACTTTCCGCGCTCACCGCGCCGTCGTGCGCGAGCAGCGTCTGCCGCACGATCGCGAGGCCGAGCCCCGTACCGCCCGGCTTGTGCGTCACGTACGGCTCCCAGATGCGCGCGAGCCGCCCGTCCGGGATCCCGCATCCGTTGTCCCGTACCGCCACCTCCACCATGCCTCGACCGTCGCGCGTCGCGCGACGCACGGACACGTGGATTGGTGCGCCGGCGGGACTCGCCTCCACGGCGTTCAACAGCACGTTCGTCAACGCGCGGCCAAGCGCGTCGACGTGGCCCGGCACCATCGGCACGTTCTCCTCCACGTGGACCGATACGGGAATGTCCGCCGGCACCGCGCTGCGCGTCGCCGCACGCGCGAGCTCGGCGAGATCCACCGGTGCTCGCGGGCCCTCCGGGAGACGGCCGAACAGCGCGAAGCTGCGTGCCATCTCCTCCAGCCGCCGCGATTCGCTCTCCAGCACGTCCACCGTCTCGACCAGCGACGCCGGCGCGTCGCGGCGCAAGCGCGCGATCGCGAATCGAATCGGCGTCAGCGGGTTCTTGAGCTCGTGTGCCACCTGCCGGGCCGATTCGCGGAGTGCCGTCGCGCGCTCGGCCTCGAGCGCGCGCACGCGGCCCAACTGTAGCTCCGTCGCCATCTCGCGCATCCGGTTGCGCAGCACGACGAACTCCGGCGCGCCTTTCGGCGACGGCCCGTCCGGCAGCGGCTCACCGCGTCCGATCATCGCCGTCCATCCCACCAGCTCGCTCAACGGACGGCTCAGATTGCGGCTGAGATGACCGGCGACGCGCGACGCCACGAGACCCATGAAGAGCGCCGCGGCCAGCGCGAGCAGCGCCGCGACCACGGGCGCGCGATGCGTCATGAGAAACTCCATCTGACGCCCGCGCAGCAACCCTTCGTCGAGCGCGTGCTGGTGTTCCGCGAGCAGCTCGCGCGTGCCGGGAGCGAGCGGGCCCGATTGGGCCGCCGCCATCGCCCGTCCACCGGTCGCCGCGATGCGCTCCATCGCCGGCGTCGTCCCCAGAAGCGGCAGCGCGCGGACCACCGTCGCCTCCCATGCCGCCGTGAAAACGATCGTTGGGATGAGCGCGAACCCGAGGAGAATGAGGAAGAGACGAGCCCGAAAACCGACCTGCTTCACGATGACTCCGTACGCGCGCGCCGAGGAGATGTTTCGCGGTAACATACAGACGGCCCCACGGAGCGACTACCCTCGTCCCTCACCGTCCCGCGCATGCTGACCCACACGACGTACCGGACCTTTCGCACCGCGAAGCGACAGGAGATCATCGACATCACGGACGACGTCGAGGCATGCCGCGCCGCCGCCGGCATCAGTGACGGCATGGTGCTTGTCTCCGCCATGCACATCTCGGCGTCGGTGTTCGTCAACGACCACGAGCCCGGCCTCTGGAAGGACATCCTGGACTGGCTCGAGACCCGCATCGCGCCGTGGGAGCCCGACGCCTATCGCCACAACAGCGGAACGGGCGAGGATAACGCCGCCGCGCACCTGCGCTCGCTCACCATCGGCCATGAGGTCATCGTCCCCGTCACCGGCGGCGCGCTCGACCTCGGCCCGTGGCAGCGCGTGTTCTACGGCGAGTGGGATGGCCAGCGGCCGAAGCGGGTGGTGTTCAAGGCGATGGGAATTTCCGGGGGAGCGGGGGAGCGGGGGAGCGGTGAAACGGTGAAACGGTGAAACGGCTGGTGACTCGGTGACTCGACGGCACATGCCACCACCCGCGTGGAGATGCGTCGAGAAGGCTCCAGGCTGGTCGTAGCCATTCGGTCTTGAGTCACCGAGTCACCAGCCGCCATACCGATTCACGGATTCACCGATTCACGGCTTCACGCTCCCCCGCTCCCCGCTCCCCCTCTCCCTTACGCAACCCCTTCCGCCACCATAGATTACGCCCCGGCCACTCAGGGGGGCGCGAGCGATGAGCCCGCGGCGCCAGGGGTGACCGGCCAACGACGGTGACGGCGTGATCGGTGCCGCCCTGAATGACTGCGCTCCGCGCAGTGGGGCGAGCCGGTGGACGTGCGCACCGCGCACCGGGCCGCGCATTACGATGCGCGTGCCCTCACTTGCCATGCGTCACAGGACGCAAGGGACAGCATGAATCCACGTACACCACGGAGCGGCCCATCGCGCTCCGGCGCCGCGCTCATTCACCGCGGCCCACAGGCGGCCGCCGCGCCGCACACCAACACACCGAGCTACGGCTCGCCCCTCCACGCTCCGAACGCGGCGCTGCTCATCGACTTCGACAACGTCACGATGGGTATCCGCTCGGACCTGAGCAGCGAGCTGCGCACTCTGCTCGGCTCCGACATCATCAAGGGCAAGGTCGCCGTGCAGCGCGCGTACGCCGACTGGCGCCGCTACCCGCAGTACGTCGTCCCGCTCGCCGAGTCGTCGATCGACATGATCTGGGCGCCCGCGTACGGCTCGTCCAAGAAGAACGCGACCGACATCCGGCTCGCCGTCGACGCGATCGAGCTCGTCTTCACGCGCCCCGAGATCGGCACCTACATCCTCCTCTCGGGCGACAGCGACTTCGCGAGCCTCGTGCTCAAGCTGAAGGAGTACGGCAAGTACGTCATCGGCGTCGGCATCCGCGAGTCGTCGAGCGACCTGCTCGTCATGAACTGCGACGAGTATTACAGCTACAACGCACTCGCCGGCCTCGTGAAGAACACCGACGAAGAGCCAGCGAAGAAGTGGGATCCGTGGGAGCTTGTCACCGAGGCCGTCACGCGCATGAAGCGCAACGGCGACGTGATGCGCTCCGACCGCCTCAAGCAGGTGATGGTCGAGATCGACGCGTCGTTCGACGAGAAGGATCTCGGCATGGCGAAGTTCTCCCGCTTCGTGCAGGACGCCGTGCAGCGCGGTCTGCTCTCCGCGACCAAGTTGGAGAATGGTCAGCTCGAGATCGGGCTGCCCGGCACGACGCGGCCGGCGGATGTCGCTGCCGCCGCCGAGCCACCGCACGCCGACGCGGCGCGCCCCGAGGCGTCCGGACCGACCGGCGACGGCAAGCGCGAAGGAGGACGCGGCCGTCGCGGCCGTCGCGGCCGTGGGCGCGACCGTGAGGACCGCCCGCGTGCGGGAACGGTCGAACAGCCGATCGACGTCGACTTCGTCGTCGAACCCGGAGAGAGCGTTACCGCCGCGGCGGCGGCCACACCGCGCCACGCCGCGACCGAGCGCGCCGACGTCGGTGAACAGATCGGCGCCGGTGGCGAGCGTCTCACTCGCGACGAGGCGTTCGACCTCGTGCGCCGCGCCGTCGCCGGGCTCACCCAGGGCGACGAAGCCGTCCGCGCCGGCGAGGTTCGCGCGAAGGCGCGCGAGCTGCTCGGCCGCGACAGCGAAAGTCTCAGCGACCGCAACTTCCCCCGCATCCTGAAGGACGCGCACGACAGCGACGTGATCGACCTGCGCCGCCGCGGCGACGACTTCGAGATCGCGCGTGCCGCCGAAGCCGAGCCGGTCTCCACGCAGCTTGCCCGCAGCGCCGTGGCGGCCGCACCACCGGCCGCGAGCGCACCCGCGGCACCGCGCGGGATGGGTCCGCGCGGCGGCGGCAGCTCGCGCGGCCGCATGGGACGTCCTGGCACTCCGCCCGCCGACCTGCTGAGCATCGGCGTCGTCGGTCCCGCGAGCAGCACACCGGCCGCGTCCCATGTGGCAGTGCCGGCGGCGCCGATCGTGGCCGCTGCATCCGCGTCGACACTCGCGGCACACGCGGCAGTCACCGCCGATTCGCCGAATGGCGCGTCGCGAGGCCGCGGGAGAAAGTCGACCGCGAAGAAGAGCGCGACGATCGCTCCCGAGACGCCGGCTGCCAAGGCGGGGGCGAAGAAAACCGCCAAGAAAGCGCCCGCCGCCAAGAAGCCACGAGCCAAGAAAGCACCGGCCCGCGCGGAAGCATGAGCACCCGAGACGCCGCGCCGACCGCGCGGCGTTCTCGTCTCCGCGCGCCGTTCCGTCCGGATTTCTACGATCGACCAACCGAAGTCGTATCGCGCGATCTGCTCGGCGCGATTCTCGAGTGCACCACGCGTGAGGGGATCACGCGTGGCCGCATCGTCGAGACGGAGGCGTACCTCGGCCCCGACGACCCAGCATGTCACGCCGCGGCGGGGCTCACGCGTCGCACCGAGCACCTGTTCGGGCCGCCGGGCATCTCGTACGTGTATCTCATCTACGGGATGTACTGGTGCTTCAACGCCGTCACGCGCGAGCGCGGGCACGGTGCCGCGGTGCTCATCCGCGCGGTCGCACCGATCGATGGCATCGACCTGATGCGGCGACGCCGTCCGAAGGTGAAACGTGTGCAGGATCTCACGAACGGACCCGGAAAGCTCTGCCTCGCCATGGGCATCACCGGCGACATGAGCGGGAAGTCGCTGCGCGATGGTCCGATCGTCATCCGGCCCGGCGAGCCGGTGAGCGACGCGGACGTCGAGGTGACGCCGCGCATCGGGATCACTCAGGCCGCGGAGTGGCCGCTTCGATTCTTCGTGCGCGGCGATCCGTTCGTCTCGCCCACGCCGAAGCACTTTCCTCGTCGCACCTTCGGCTAGACGCGAAAAGGGCCGCGCGATCGGACGCGCGGCCCTTCATGCTGCGAGGCGGAGTCTCCTCGCGGCTCGTCGGTGCTAACGCTCGATCGAGCTGCCGAAGTTGTAGCGGAGGCCAGCCTCGAGCGTCCACTCGAGCTCGCGCTTGGGGGCGACGTAGTGCAGCATGAATCCCCTCGGCACGAAGTTGCCGGTGCCCTGCGCGAACACCGAGAACATGGGCAGTCGTTTCTGGATGCCCGCCATGAACATCGGAGCGGCCGTCACCTTCTTGTCCTGGATGCTGTCCGCCGCTGCCGCTGCGAGCGCCGGAATCGCGATCGGCGCCGAGAGCGCTGCCGCCGCGATCTGGTGCAGCGAAACACCGAGCCCCAGATACGGATGCAGCGTCGGCTGCTGCAGCGGGAACACCATCGCGGCAAGCGTATATCGCCGCAGGTTTCGCACGTTGACGACGGGATCGCCGACGGCGTACGGCTCCCTGTAGGCCGCCTGGGTATTGAGGAACGAATGGTCGTAGCTCGCGTAGAGCCCGGCCTGTGAGCGGGTGATGACCCAGTCGACGCCGACGAGCGGAGCGCCCGCGTTATCGGTGCCTACCGAGGAGGAGTAATCGAGCACTCCCGCCTTCACTCCCCAGAACCACGCGTCCCTGAACGTCCGTCCTTCCTGTGCCGCACTCGACTGGGCGAGCAGGGCGGCCATGCCGCCAGCCGCCACGAGGACACGGAGGAGTCGCATATACAGAAGGCCTCGAGTGGAGAAATCGTACCGATCGCCCGTGTGCCGGGCTCATGCCCTGGGACGAAGAGGCAGTGCCCGGGGTCACGGATGCGACGGGGGTGGTCCACCCGGCCTCGCTCGCGTAACGTGAAAGAAGGCAATGGCCGTCGTCCACTTCCGCTCGGCGTCGGCCCGTCGGATTCGGCGGAGGTAGCCATGTCGTCCATCCTGCCCGACACACCCCACTTCGAGACTCCGGTCTACGGCACCGTCTTCGCCGAGCGTGCCGCCGTGGTCAGACGACTCAGGGAAGGAGATCATCTCATTCTCGTGCCCGACGCGCCTGGCGTGCAGGACCCGAGCGTCTGGGTTCACGCGCCCGGGGGTGACGTCGTCGGCCATCTCTCACCGGACGTGAACGCCTGGATGGCGCCGCGCATGCTTGGCGGCGCGAGATACGGTGCCTGCGTGCGCAGCGTCGGCGAGCCGGAGACGGTGAGCTGGAAGCGCCTGGTCATCGCCGTGCGGAGGATGTGAGCTCACGCCGCCTGTGACGAGGAGCGGCGCCGTCGCCGCTCCTGGGACTCACCGTCTCAGACCAGCTTCAGCTTCCGCCCGACCTTCACGATCGCCGCGATCGCTTCGTCCAGATCGCCGCGCGTGTGCGCCGCCGAGATCTGACAGCGAACGCGTGCCTGCCCCTGTGGAACCACTGGAAAGCCGAACCCGGTGACGAAGACTCCCTCGTCGAGCAGCATGTCGCTCATCTGAATCGCGGCGGCGGTCTCGCCGACGATGATCGGGATGATCGGCGTCTCGCCAGGCAGCGGCGAGAACCCCGCCTCGATGATCTGCTCCCGGAAGTACCGCGCGTTCTCTCGCAGCGTCTCCACGCGATCGGGATGCTGTTCGATGAACTCGACCGATGCGAGCGCGCTCGCCGCAACCGTCGGCGGGAGCGCGTTGGAAAAGAGTTGGGGACGTGAGCGCTGGGTGAGGTAGTCGCACAACGCGGCGGATCCGGCGGCGAACCCTCCCGCCGCGCCGCCGAGCGCCTTGCCGAGCGTGGACGTGATGATGTCCACCTCGCCGAGCACGCCGAAGTGCTCCGCCGTGCCGCGGCCCGTCTGGCCGAGCACTCCGGTGGCGTGCGAATCGTCGATGACCAGCACGGCGTCGTGCTCGCGGCAGATCTGGATCAGATCGGGCAACGGCGCGATGGAGCCCTCCATCGAGAAGACGCCGTCACTCCACACTATCCGACGCTTGGCGCCTCTGGCAGCGGCGAGCTTGGCGCGCAGGTCATCGAGATCGGCATGCTTGTAGACCGCGGTCTGGCACTTGGTGATCGCCTTCGCCAGCCGGATCGAGTCGATGATCGATGCGTGATTCAGCGCGTCGGAGACGACGAAGTCGCCTTCCTCGACGACGGTGGCGGTGAGCCCTTCGTTCGCGTTCCATGCCGACACGTATGACATCGACGCTTCCGTGCCGACGAAGCGCGCCAACGCCGCTTCGAGCTCGCGGTGCACGGTGAAGGTGCCGCAGATGAACCGCACGCTGCCGGTGCCGGCTCCGAACCGCTCGAGTCCGGCGATCCCCGCGTCGACCACCTGCGGCTCGTTCGCCAGGCCGAGATAGTTGTTCGACGAGAGGATGAGCACCTCGCCGCGTCCTTCCATCTGCACGCGCGCATCCTGCGGCGACTCGAGATAGTTGAGCCGCTTGTACACTCGGTCGTCGCGGAGCTGCTGCAGCTTGGCGTTGAGACCGGCGGTGAAGTTGGCGTTGGGCGACATTGAACGGCGGTCGACTGAGAGAACGGCGGTCAACTGATCTGACTGCGGTCAACTGACGGGGCGGCGGTCAACTGACTTAGCCACGGTCGACCGCAGTCTAATCAGTCGACCGCCGTTCGGTCAGTTGACCGCTTCTCTATCAGTTGACCGCAGTTCTTCAGTGCCCGCCTCACGCCACCTCGAACACCACCTTGCCTGCCGCGCCGCCTTTGATCGCCGCGATCGCGTCGTCGAATCGCTCGAGCGGGAAGCGGTGGGTGATGACGGGCGTGGGATCGAACTGGCCGGAGCGGAGGAACTGCGTCATCTGGATCCAGGTGTCGTACATCCGGCGCCCGACGACGCCATACACCGTGATCCCCTTGAAGATGATCTCGCTGGCGAAGTTCACGTCCATCGGCTTGGCCGGGATGCCGAGCATCTGCACGCGGCCGCCGACGCGCACCAGACCGAACGCCTGGTGAATGGCGCTCGGCACCCCGGACATCTCGAGCACGACGTCGACGCCAAGTCCCTGCGTCGCCGCTTTCACGGCGCGTTCCGCCTCCGCGGGCGTGACCGCGTCGTGAGCGCCCATAGTTCGAGCGAGCGCCAGGCGCGTCGCATTCACGTCGCTCGCGATGATGCGGGAGGCGCCCGCAGCGCGACAGATCCCGATCGCGAAGAGGCCGATCGGACCGCACCCCGTGATCAGCACCGTCCGCCCCGGCATCTCCGTGCCGACGAGCGCCGTGTGGAAGGCGTTGCCCATCGGATCGTGGATGCCGCCGATCTCGTACGACACGGCGTCGTCGAGGTGCCAGACGTTCGTGGCCGGCATCGCGATGTAGTCGGCGAAGCACCCGTCGCGGTCGACGCCGATGATCTTCGTGTTGGGGCAGACGTGCGCGTTGCCCGTCCTGCATAGCGGGCATCGGCCGTCCACGATGTGTCCTTCGGCCGTGACGCGATCGCCGTCCTTGACGTCCGTCACCAGGCGGCCGACCTGGACGACGTCGCCGGCAAACTCGTGGCCGACGGTGAACGGCGGACGACACCGCCCCTGCGCCCACGCATCCCACTCGTAGATGTGGACGTCGGTGCCGCAGACGCCGGCACGGCGAACCTTGATCAGCACTTCATCGTCGCGGATCTTCGGTTGCGGTACGTCCTTCAGGACGAAACCGGGACCGGCCGTCGCTTTCACCAGCGCTCTCACAGGCGCCTCGCTCTCTGCACGAAGTGAAACGGAACGCCGCGCGTGCGGCGTGCTGGAAACCAAATCAGTGACCCGATCGGGGGGAAGGCTCCGAGGAGGTGGAACGGTGAACGGTGAATCGGTGAAACGGTGAAACGGTATGGCGGCTGGTGACTCGGTGACTCGAGACCGAATGGCTACAACCGGCCTGGAGCCTTCTCGAAGCATCTCCACGCGGTTGTGGCACGTGCCGTGGAGTCACGGAGTCACCAGCCGATTCACTGCCTCACCGATTCACCGATTCACCGTTCCACCAGCGAATCCGATTCACCGTTCCACCAGCGCATCCGATCGCACGTTCATCTCCGATCGCACCTTCATCTAAAGAACGCGCGCGATTTACTATTGCGTGCCATTTCGCGCGTTCCTATATTCGCGCAAGTTGCACATTACGATGCGGTCTCGTCCGAGCGCATCGCTGACCGAGTGGTGAGGGTACTGCATGGGTTCATCCCGTCGAGAGTTCGTCAAGACGACGTCTACTGCCGCCGCGATGCTCGCTGGCCTCGCCGCGGTTCCCTCCTCCGCCCGCGCCGCACTGCTACAGCAGGGCGCCACGCTCGACCTCTCGGATCCCGATCTCAAGCCGCTTGCGCAGCTCGGCCTCGACGCCGCCCGCAGCGCCGGTGCCAGCTACGCCGACATCCGCTTCAACCGCAATCGCACGCAGGCGCTCTTCACGCGCGAGCAGCGCGTGCAGGGCCTCGTCGACAACGAGACGCTCGGATTCGGGATCCGCGCGCTCGTGAACGGCGCCTGGGGCTTCGCGGCGAGCCGCGACATCACGCGTGACGAGATCGCCCGCGTCGCTCGACAGGCCGCCGCGCAGGCCCGCGCCAACAGTCTGACGCTCGTACGCCCCGTCGTGCTCGCGCCGGCAACGGCGGTGAAGGACGGTGTCTGGCGCACGCCGATCGAGATCGACCCTTTCAGCGTGTCGGTCGAGGACAAGGTCGGCCTCCTGCTCGCCGCGAACGCCGCCGCCCTCAAGCAGGGCGCCCGATTCGTCAACTCGAACATGTTCTTTCTCCGCGAGGAGAAGACGTTCGCGTCCACCGACGGGTCGTACATCGTGCAGACGATCTACCGCGCGCAGCCCTCGGTGACGGTAACCGCCGTCGCGCCCGACCAGAGCGACTTCCAGACGCGCCAGTCAAACGAGATCGCCCCGATGGGACGCGGCTACGAGCATGTGCGCGACGCGAAGCTCGTCGAGAACGCCCCCCGCTGGGCCAGCGAGGCGGTGCAGAAGCTCTCCGCCAAGCCGGTCGACGTTGGCCGCTACGATCTCGTCCTGCATCCGTCGCATCTCTGGCTCACGATCCACGAAAGTGTCGCGCACCCCACCGAGCTCGATCGCGCGCTCGGCTATGAGGCCAACTACGCCGGTACCTCGTTCGTCGCACCGCCCGCTGCGGTGCTCGGCAAGCTGAAGTACGGCTCGGCGCTCATGAACATCCGCGGCGACCGCACGCAGCCCGGATCGCTCTCCGCCGTCGGCTGGGACGACGAGGGGGTGAAGCCGGAGAGCTTCGACATCATCAAGAACGGGCTGTTCGTCGACTATCAGACGACGCGCGAGCAGGCGCCCTTCCTTGCGGACTACTATCGCGCCGCCGGCCGCCCGGTGCGCTCGCACGGCTGCTCCTATTCCCAGAGCTGGGCCGACGTGCAATTCCAGCGCATGCCCAACGTGTCGCTGCTGCCCGGCGACAAGGAGCAGGGCTGGGATGATCTCATCGCCGCCACCGATCGCGGCATCGCCATCGTCGGCGATGGCAGCTTCTCGATCGATCAGCAGCGCTACAACGCGCAGTTCGGCGGACAGCTCTTCTACGAGATCAGAGGCGGCAAGATCGTCGGCATGCTCAAGGACGTCGCGTACCAGATGCGCACTCCGGAGTTCTGGGGCTCGCTCGACATGCTCGGCGGACGGAAGAGCTACCTTCTCGGCGGCGCCTTCAACGACGCCAAGGGCCAGCCCATGCAGGCCAATGCCGTGAGCCATGGCTGCGTGCCGAGTCGCTTCCGCAACGTCAACGTCATCAACACGGGGCGTAAAGCGTGAGCGAGATCCGGTCGCTGGCCCAGACCGCACGCTACCTGTCGCGCGACGAAGCGGAGGCGATTGCCAAGCGCACGCTCGGCTTCGTCACCTCCGCCGACGGGGCGCGGGTGAACGTCAACAGCGCCAGCCGAGGCAACACGCGATTCGCCGTCAATCAGGTCTCCACCGGCGGCGATAACTACGACAGCACTGTCACGGTGACCGCGTACGCCGGCCGGCGCACCGGGTCGAGCACCACCAACCAGCTCGACGACGCGGGGTTGCGTCAGGCGGTGGAAACCGCCGAGCGCCTTGCCAAGCTCGCACCGGAAGATCCGGAGTTCATGCCCGAGCTGGCGCCGCAGCAGTACGGCGAGGGCCGCGCATGGAGCGAAGCCACGGCGGCGCTCGATCCGCAAGGCCGCGCCGAAGCCGTTCGCGCGATCACGGCGCCGGCGTCGCAGAGTGGGCTCGTGTCTACCGGGTACCTCGACACCCGCGCCGGCGCGAACGCCGTTGCGAACGCCACGGGGCTGTTCGCTTATGCGCGCACCACCGCCGCGGCGCTCACCACGACCGTGCGCACGCCCGACGGCAGCGGATCCGGCTGGGCCGGCGCGTCGCACTACGATTGGTCGCGGATCGATGCGGCCGCGTTGGGCGCGCGCGCGGCGGAGAAGGCGCGCGCGTCGCGCGCGCCCGTCGCCATCGAGCCCGGCCGCTACACCGTCGTCTTCGAGCCGACCGCCGTCGGCAACCTCGTTCAGTTCATCGCCAACGCGCTCAACGCGCGCAGCGCGGACGAAGGACGTTCCTTCTTCTCCAAGCAGGGCGGCGGAAACAAGATCGGCACCAAGGTCGTCGACGAGCGCGTTACCCTCGTCTCCGATCCGTTCGATCCCGACGTCGCCGGCTCGCCATTCACCAACGAGGGTCAGCCGACACGGCGCAGCGTGTGGATCGAGAATGGCGTCGTCAAAACCCTGAACTACGATCGTTACTGGGCCCAGAAGAAAGGCGTCTCTCCGACGGCCAGCGGTGGATCGCTCAAGATGAGCGGTGGCACCACGTCGATCGAAGAGATGATCGCGTCGACGGCGCGCGGTCTGCTGGTCACCAGGTTCTGGTATTTGCGCCCGGTCGATCAACGCACGATTCTTTACACGGGCCTCACCCGAGACGGTACCTTTCTGATCGAAAGCGGCAAGATCACCCGCGCGGTCAAGAATTTGCGGTTTAACGACTCGCCCGTCTTCATGTTGAACAACCTCGAAGCGCTCGGCACGCCGGTGCGGGTCAGCGCGAGCGAGGATGGCGGACCGGGGCAGGCGATCATGGTTCCGCCGCTGAAAGTCAGAGACTTCAACTTCACCAGTTTGAGCGACGCGGTCTGAGCATCACGCGTCGATGTGTCTTCACGGTCTCGCCATGAGATCGTGGTGCGGCGGAAGGAAGCTTCGGCGACCGACCGCTGGCTCGTACGAACCACCGGGGGTTCGATCGAGCGTTCAACTCCTTGAATGGAGACATTACCATGGCAGCTAAGAAGAGCTCGCGGAAGAAGTCGGCCCGCAAGTCGTCCGCCAAGCGCGGCGCCAAGTCCGGTGCAAAGCGTGGTGGCCGCAAGAAGGCGGGTGCGCGCAAGAAGTCGGCGCGCAAGTCGTCGCGGTAAGCCGTACGTTGTCGCATACGGAGAAGCCGGCGCCCAGGCGCCGGCTTCTTTCGTTCATGCCGTTCGCTCCCGGCCCTATCGCGCGTATCGAGCCAGGGCGAGCTCCACGATGCGCGCCACCAGCGCGTCGTGCGCGATCCCTTCCAGCTCCGCGGCGCGCGCGAACTCGCCGCTCCGCTCCAGATAACAGTTGGGATTCACCTCGATGACGTAGATGCGACCGTCTGGCGTGACGCGCAGGTCGACCCGCCCGTAGTCGCGCAGGCGCAGCGCTTGGAACGCCTGCACGGCGACCTCCTGCATGCGCGTCGCCAGCTCGGGCGAGAGGTCGGTCGGAAACACCGATTTCGTTCCCGCGAACTCGGCACCGGTCTCGCTCGTCCCCCCCGTTCCACCTTCGCCCCACTTCGCTTCCCAACTTGCGATCTTCGGACGATCGGCGGGAAAGGCGCTGAAATCGAGCTCGATGACCGGGAGGGCCGTCGGTGCCGCGTTCCCCAGCACGCCCACGTAGAACTCGCGCCCGTCCACGAACTCCTCCACGAGCACCGGGGATTGGAACTCCCGTTGCAGCGCGTCCATCGTGCCGAGTAGCTCCTTCACGTCGCGCACGACGCTCTTGGAAGTGATGCCGAGCGACGCATCCTCCTGCGGCGGCTTCACGATCAACGGGAAGCTCAGATCTCCGGCGTGATCCAACGTGCCGCGGAACACCGTCGCGAACTGCGGCGTCAGGATCTTCTGGAAGCCGAGCACCTGCTTCGTCAGACTCTTGTCGCCCGCCATCAACAGGCCGGCCGGACTCGATCCGGTGTACCGCAAACCCATCAGATTCAGCAGTCCCGCGACGTTCGACTCCAGCGCGCTTTTCCCGTCGAACGACTCCGCGAGATTGAACACGAGCGCCGGATCCGCGGCACGAAGCGCGGTGACGACGTCCTCGACGTCCGCGCGCACGGCGACGCGCGTCGTCTCGTGACCGAGCGAGCGCAGCGCGCCCTCGATCTGGCCGAGCACCGGATCCTCGGGCGGCTCCGCGGCGTCGGCGCCGTGCAGCATCACGACCTTCACGCGTCCGCCTCACGACGCCGACCAGGCATCGCGTTCACGTAACGCCAATGCATCACGACTGCCGTACCGAACGCCGCCAGCTCGATCAACGTCGCCGCGTCGAGGCCGGCGACGTGCAGATCGAGCTGCTCGGCGCGCTCCGCCAGCGCGCGAAGGAGCGACCGCACCGCGCCCGGTCCGATCCCGGACCAGTAGCTGATGCGCGCCACCAGCTCACCCTCGTGTCGCGAGAGAAAGCGCGCCGCGGATTCACCCGCGGGCGCTGCCGACGCGGGAGCAAACACGCGCCGCAGGTCACCGTCGAATTGTCGCGCGTCACCCACGGGCAGCCGTTCGTCGCCTGCATAGTGGTGCGCGAGCGTCCAGCGCATCGCCTCCACCGGCAGATCGTCGTCGGTGAGCGCCGGCACGGCGGGCGAGAGCCGCGAGATCTCCCGCATCACGGTGTCCATCCACTCGAGCTTGCGAAGCGCTCCCCATCCGCGATACTCGGTGCGCCACTCCAGTCCGGGCGTCAGCCATACCGCGAACGTCTCGGCGAAATCCTCGTCCGGATGCTTTTGCGCATACCAGCCGAGAATGTGCCGCACGTGCTCGCGCGAGAGCGGATCGGCCGGATAGTGCTCCGCGTATGGTCGGCCGTAGTCGCCGAACACGGTCGCGAACTCCGGCCGCTCGTGTAGCCGGAATGCGTAGTTCACCGCATGCCCCGCCTCGTGACGCAGGTAGCGCATCGCCTCCTCGTCTCCTTCGATCGTTCCCGCATGCTCCGCTTCGATCCGCTCCAGCCGCGGATCGGCCAGATAGAACGGCACGCCGATCAACGGCGTCCCATCGGGGCAGCCCCATTGGTCGCTCAGATAGACTGGCGGCCGAAAGGCGACGCCGCGCGCCGAGAGCTCCTCGTAGAGTTGAGCGATCAACCGCTCCACTCGAGAGCCGCTGATCGCGAGGCCGAGCTCCGAGATGCGCTTGCCAAGCAGCTCAGCGCGCTCGCTGTCCCACGAAGCGGAAGGTTCCACGCAGGCCCCGAGGGCAAGGCGCGTACCGAGCACAGGGAAAATGAAAAACGCCGCCGGATCACTCCGCGGCGCTTTCTCGATCGATGTCGAGACCGGTCAGACCGGCTGTACGTCCTTTTCCAACTCGTCGTCGGGGAAGGGAGCCCACACGTAAGCGGAAAATCGTGGCGTGGTTTCCTGTTCCCGGCCGCGGGAGATGACGATGCCCACCGGCTCGTCGAACTGTGGCTTTATCTTGCGCTTCATTAGTAGGAATCTCGGAAGGGAGTGCCCCCGGAACGGTCGGGGGCGACCACCCATAAAGCACCATTGAGGCCATCCGGTGCCCAAACTGTAACACGCGGTGCCGCAATGCTTTGAATGAGCGTGTCTCCCAGCGGCATGGCTCGACCGTGTGCTTCTGACACGAGCGGATGCGAGCGCGTCGTGTCGAATCGTCGCACAATTGGCGACGCCGCGGAAAGTTCCGCGAGGTAGGCGCCACGAGCCAGCGCCTACGCGATCGCCTTGCGCGCGAGGAACGTGTTGGGCGCGCCTTCGTCGACCGTAACATCCCATCCTCGATACCGGCGGCGAAGCTCGTTCAACGACACCGGCGTCCGCTTCCCGGCCGCGATCGTCTGGACGAGGTGTACGCCGCCATCCGCGGTCGCGCTCTGCAGCACCTGAATGACGCGCGCACGCTCGGCTGCCGTCAGCCCGTCGAACGCAGCCGGGCTGTAGATCACCGCCGTCAGCGGCGCGTCCGGCGCCCACGTGCCCAGCGCGGCGGCACTCGCGTGCACCCGCTCACCCAGCCCTGCCTCCTCCGCTGCGTCCAGCACTCGGCGAACGGCGTCGGGCTCGGTGATCGCGGTGACGTTGCATCCTTGTGCCGCGAGGTACAGCGCAGGAGTCTCCACCTCGGCGCCGGCCACCAGTACGCTCGACTCCGCCGCCACCGCGCGCACCGCGCGCACGACGAGATCGTCCGGGCTCAACCCCCAATGCTCGGGTCGACGCAGTTCCGCGAGCAGCTTGATACGTCGCGTGCGCCACGTCGTGTACGCCGGCAGGCGGAGCCGCTTGAAGATGATCTTGTCGACCTCGTCGACCAGCAGCAGCTCGGTCAGCGCGAACTGGCGTTGCGCCGCGAGTGCGCGCACTGCCTCGTCTCCGATGGAGAGCAAGACGCTTCGCGGCACTGATTCCTTGTAATTCTCGATCTCTCGTTCGACGAACAGCTCGTATTCGTACTTGAGCGATCGCGACGGCCGCTGAGCCATTCGTTTGTCGGGAGGGGGACAGCGTAAGCTAGACCTTCGGACCCGAGGCGCAAGCCGCTGCATCACAAAGAACTACGCCGTCATGCGGGCTCGACGTGTACGATCACTTCCGCCGCACCCAACTCGCGCGCAATCGCCCGCTCCACTTCGTCGGTGAAGTCGTGGGCCGCCGCGACGCTCGTTCCTCCCTCTACCAGGATCGTCACTTCGGCGAACAGATGTCCTGACGCGGTGCGGCGTGATCGCGTCGAGCGGACGCCGAGCACGCCGGGAATCGTCCGCACGATCGCCGCGAGACGCTCCGATGCCACCGCCCGCGCGTCGACGAGGATGGGAATCGAATCGCGCAGGATCTGATAGCCGCTCCACGCGATGAGCAGTGCGACCACCATGCCGAGCATCGCGTCAGCGCGCGCATACCCGAGGCGCGAGAGCACGAGCGAGCTGATTGCGAGCACGGTGACGAAGATGTCGCTCGTGGTGTGTGCCGCGTCGGCGAGCAGCAGCCCGCTTGCCAACGCGCGCCCGCGGCGCCGCTCGTACGTCACCACGAATGCGTTCACGAGCAGCGACACCACCAGGAGTGCGCCGTCGACCAGGCTCGCCGACGGCGGCTCGCGTCGGCCTGCCAGCTCGCCCACGCTCTGCCGCAGCAGCTCGAAGCAGGTGATCGAGAGGAAGCCGACGATCGCCAGCGTGCCGAGCGTCTCGAACTTCTCGTGTCCGTAGGGATGGTCGTCGTCCGGCGCGCGCGCCGCGACGGCCACCGCCAGGATGGCGACACCGTTGCTCAGCATGTCGAGTGCCGACTCCAGCGCGGCGCCGAGCACCGTGAGCGCGCCCGTTCGGGCCCCCACGCCTATCTTGAGGGCGGCGGACAGGGCGTTGAGCAGCAGTACCACCATGAGCGCGTGTCGCACCCCGGACGAACGCGCTCCGGTGGAAGGCGACGGCGCGACGTCGGATTGAGAGGGCGCGGACATTGGCGCATTTTGCGTCTGGCGAAGCAGCATTGTCAACGTTCGCGACGAGGATCGTCCATGCCGGAGCTGCCCGAAGTCGAAGCTGCACTGAACGTCCTACGTCGTCGGGCTGTCGGCCGGGCGATCACGAAAGTGCGTCTGCTGCACCCGTCGCTGCGTCGGCGTGTCAGTCCACGTATCCTGCGCTCGCTCGCCGGCGCGCGAATCGCTCGCGTCGAGCGCCGCGGCAAGCACCAGCTGCTTCATCTCGGCGACGGTCGCATCCTGCACGTGCATTTCCGGATGAACGGCGACTGGCAAGACGGTCACGTCGACGACGAGCTGCCTCGCTTCGCCCGCGCGGTGATCGAGCTGGACGACGACACTCGGCTGACGTTGATGGACTCGCGCGCCCTCGCCACCGTCGACGTGCACCCTGCCGGCGCTGAGCTCGACCTTGGGCTTGGTCCCGACGCGGCCGATCCGGAGTGGACGTCGACGCAGCTCGGTGCGGCGCTCGCGAAGCGCCGCGGTCCGATCAAGCCCGCCCTGCTGGACCAGCGCCTGGTCGCCGGACTCGGGAACATCTACGCCGCGGAGTCGCTCTGGCGCGCGCGCATCAGCCCGTTCGCGCGCGCGAGCACACTCGCGCCGGCCAAGGTTCGCGCGCTGCGGTCGGCGATCGCCGCCGTGATCGAGCGGGCAACCGGAGCGCGCTACACCGATGACGACACCGTCGGACTCGACGTCTACGACCGCGAAGGGCTCGCATGTCGCCGCTGCAAGACGCTCATCGAGCGCGCGGTGCAGGCGGGGCGGAGTACGTACTACTGCCCGTATTGTCAGACCGACGGGAACGGCGGGAAGTCGAGCGTTGATGCGAGGAAGGGCGGGAGATCGAGCCGTTCTTCGCCGTTGCTTACTCGACCGCCTCGACGAGCGCGCCCTTGATGTACCCCGTCTCCGGGATGGTGAGCACCTCCGGGTGGTCCATCGGTTGGCCGCGGATCTCGCGGAGCACGATGCGGCGCCCGCTGTCCGCGGCCGCGGCCTCGAGCATCTCGAGGAAGAGCGGTGTGCTGAGATGATACGAGCAACTCGCCGTGAACAGCAGTCCACCGGTTTCGAGCAGGCGCATCGCCCGCAGGTTGATCTCCTTGTATCCGCGGAGCGCGCCGGGTAGGGCGGCGCGTGTCTTGGCGAACGCGGGCGGATCGAGCACGATGGTATCGAATCTGGCGCGCTCGCGCTCGCGTGCTTTGAGGTACTCGAACGCGTTCGCCTCTATGAACTCGCCGTTGTCCAGCCCGTTGCGCCGGAAATTCTCTTCGGCGCGGGTGAGCGCGTGAGCGGATGCGTCGATGGCTGTGACGTGCTCGGCGTTGCGTGCGAGGTGCAGCGCGAAAGATCCGTGATAGCTGAAGCAGTCGAGCGCCCGCCCGCGCGCGATCCGCCCGACGAGCGCGCGATTCTCTCGCTGGTCGAGGAAGGCGCCGGTCTTCTGTCCGCGCCATGGTGCGGCGAGATAGCGCACGCCGTGCTCCTCAACCTCGATCTCCTCGGGCACCGAGCCCGAGAGCAGTTCGACCTCAGTGGCGAGCCCTTCTTTGTTACGTAGCGGCACGTCGTTGCGCGCGAGAATTCCCTCCGGCGCGACGAGCTCCTGCAACGCGCCAACGATCTCGCTGCGAAAGCGCTCGAGGCCGGCACTCATGAGCTGTACGACCAGCCATCGGTCGTATCGATCGACGATGAGCGATGGCAGGCCATCGCCTTCGCCGTGCACGAGACGGAACGCGTTCGTCTCGCGGTCCAGGCCGGCTCGGCGATGCAATGCACGCGCGATGCGGTCGCGCCACCACCCTCCGTCGATCGTCGCGTCGACGTCGCGGTCGAGCTGGCGCAGTGAGATCTCAGAGCGCGGACTCCACAGTGCGACGCCTAACGGTTTGCCGCGTTGATCGTGGACCCGTACGACGCCGGGGTCGGTATCGGGTCGATGGATGACGTCGCTCTTGTAGATCCAGGGGTGGCCGAGTTGCCACCGGCGCGCGCCTTTGGTGGAGACGGTGGCGATGTGCATGGTGCTAAGGTAAGCACGCGTGGCCGCGTTCTGCGTCGCCTGCACGGCGTGTCGAGCGTGCGGCCGTGAGTGTGCGAGACGTGTGCGAGACGTGGATGCGTGGAGTGCGAGGTGTGTGCGATCTGCTCGTGTGAACGTGTGCGCCCCTTGAATCGCGCGCGCAAATCGGGTATTATTCGCACCCTTCCGAGACGACCGAATTCGAGAACGTTTCGACAACGGAGCGCGCGGTACCGATGTGTGCGCTGTGTTGGGATTCGGTGTCGTGGAAGGCGGTGTGTGCGCGCGAGCAGGTGTCGTGCGCGTGTGGATGCGGCCACTTGCAGCAGGGTCGTCGTCCCTGTACACTGGATGGCTCACCGCGAGAGCGTACGGTCGCGGCCGCTGTTTGAAAAGTGAAGGGAAGAGGATGGGTCGTCGGTTCTAGTCTTTTGGCCGATGATCGATTCGTGGGAAATGGAATCTTTGCCGATGCTCACGAGTGATCGGGCATGCGACGGACGTGGCGCTGTGTTGGGCCGCGGTGGTCGTGGTGTTCGGGAGTGCGTGAGGATTGGTGAGGTAGATTGCGATAGCAAAGCGCGTATGTCTGCTTGAACCATTTGTGGTCAAGCGAAGGAAGGCATGTGGGGGATGCCTGGGCACACGGAGGCGAGGAAGGCCGTGGTAAGCTGCGAGAAGCTCGGGGGAGTGGCACACACGCGGTGATCCCGAGATGGCCGAATGGGGCAACCCGGCCGCCAGCGATGGCGGTCATCCGCTCTTCGGAGCGGAAGCGAACCCTGGGAACTGAAACATCTCAGTACCGGGAGGAAGAGAAATCAACCGAGATGTCCGGAGTAGCGGCGAGCGAAACGGACCCAAGCCCAAACCGGTCTCCTTGTGGGATCGGGGTTGTAGGACCCGCGGACGCGGGTGCGCAGGCGAGCCGAAGTCCCCTGGAACGGGGCGCCAGAGACGGTGAGAGCCCGGTAGGTGAACGCGAGCCGCACCTGTAGCGGTGTTCCTGAGTAGCGCCCGGAACGAGAAACCGGGCGCGAAGCTGGGGGGACCACCCTC
>DASXHF010000207.1:0-1657 GCA_036488775.1 Gemmatimonadaceae bacterium
CTCGTCGGCGTCGTTGCGGATCGTCCACTCCTCGACGGCGCCCAGCTTGACGCGAATGTCGGTGCGGCCCATGTCGAACTGCTTCCGGTCGACGAAGAAGGTGTCGCCGTCCTGAGATTCCGAGAAGACGATCGTACGGCGATTGGTGACTTTGGGCCGGAGGTCTTCCACGGGAAGCAGGGCGGGCGGAAGCCCCACCGGCTTCATCCGTGGCCCCTGCACGCGGACGGTCGCCATGACCGCGCCAGCGTACTGATTGCCCGCCGGCCCGGTGTCGACGTCGCCCGTCCGCAGGAGATACACCCCTGGTGCACCGGCTGTGACCAGCACTTCGACTCGCGCACCGGGCGACAGCACGAGGGTATCCGTCGGCGTGAGACGCGCGCGCCGGTGTCCGTCGCGCGCCACCACCTGGAAGTGGTGTCCCGCGAGCGAGAGCTCGTAGTAGAGATCCGCCCCCACGTTGCCGACGCGCCACAGCTGCGTCTCACCGGGCCGCATCACGATCGTTGGGTTGGCGACGCCGTTGATCGTGCGCGTGGTGTGCTTGCCGATACCGAGGACCGCGAAGCGCCCATTCTCCGTTTGCAGATCCTTCAGTAGCAGCACCTGCTCGCGCAGGTGACGCAGCGTCGGAAAGGGATCCAACAGTCCCTCGACGATGATCGCGCCCGACATGCCGTTTCGCGTCTGCAGGTCGGAGAATCCATGCGGATGCGGGTGGTACCAGAAGAGGCCCGCCGGGTGACCGGCCGGCACGGCAATCTCGTAGTCGCGCGTCTCTCCCGGCGCTACGCGAAGGAACACGTTGTCGGAGTTGCCGAGCGGCGACACGGACAATCCATGCGTGTGGAGGTTCGTCGGGTCCACAAGCTTGT
This sequence comes from Gemmatimonadaceae bacterium, assembly GCA_036488775.1. GTDB lineage: Bacteria > Gemmatimonadota > Gemmatimonadetes > Gemmatimonadales > Gemmatimonadaceae > AG11. The sequence continues at coordinate 879 of DASXHF010000207.1, forward strand.
TCGTGAGGCGGACTCGAAGTGTATCGCCGGCGCGCAGGCGCAGCGTCGGCGGCTGGTATTGACCGCCGTAGACCGTGAGTGCCACTCGGCGCCCCGCCACCGCCACCGTGGACGTCGCCGCGTCGAGCTCCAGCCGAAGAACACCTCCGTGGCTCCTCACCACCGGCGGCACCGGCAGCGTGTCCGCTGGCGCCTGCGCGAGTGTCGGTGTGGCGAGCACCGCGAGGCCGCCGCTCACGAGTAGGGTGATCGATCGCATGACTCCTCCCGACGTAATCAGTGCTGCTCAGGCGCTGCCGAGCAGGACACCGGTCGCGAGCACCGGCGCCCAGCTCCGCATGCTCCACCGTGAGTGGCCGGCGTGTCTGTGGAATCTGGTGGCGCAGCGGATCGCGCGCGTCCCCCGCCCGGGTAACCCGATGACCACGGCATCAGGGAATCGACGCGATCGTTCCGCGTGCCGACCTTCCGATCGTCCGTGGCGGCGGGCGCAACTGCCGGGCGACGGGCCCAGAAGGGGCCGGCGAATGGAGGGGGCGCCGGAGTGGCGAGCGGTCTCCGCTCGAGTTGACGCTACGGAATCACTCTCTGCGGGCGCGTGCGCATCAACGCCTCGATCTCGTCGATCTCCCGCGGCGCCGTGCTGATTCGCTCGAGCCCCTTGTCGGTGATGACGTAATCGTCCTCGATCCGCACGCCGGTGTTCTCGTACCGCTGCACGATCGGACGCACCTTGGCGATGAACGTGCGATTCTTCGGCGTGTCGGGCAGCGACTCGA
>DASXHF010000212.1:0-30505 GCA_036488775.1 Gemmatimonadaceae bacterium
CCGCCGTGACCGGTCATGTGTACGCGCTCGACGCCAACGACGGACACGTCGTGTGGAAGTTCGACGTCGTGCCGCCGAGCGGGCCGGCACGCGCGACGTGGGCGAATCCGCGGCTGCCGATCTCCGGTGGCGCGTTCTGGACGTCGTTCACGCTCGATGCGCCGAATGGAATCCTCTACGTACCGGCGGGTAATCCGGCGCCCGACTTCGACGCCGAGCTGCGCAAAGGCGATAATCTCTACTCGAACTCGCTGATCGCGCTCGACGCAGCGACCGGCCGAATGCTCGCCTACAACCAGCTGGTGAAGCGCGACGCTCACGACTGGGACGTCGACAGCCCGCCGGCGCTGGTCACGACGCGCTCCGGCCGCGCGATCATCGCGTCGGCGAACAAGGATGGTCTGCTGTCCATCGTCGATCGCTCCCGACTCACGCGCGGCATCTCTCCGGCCGACCCCGGCTCGGCGTTACCGCTGCTCTCGCAGACGGCGACGACGACTCGTCTGAACGAAAACACGCCGTTGTCGCGCGATCACCCCACGCGCTTCTGCCCCGGGATCCAGGGTGGCAACGAGTGGAACGGCGCGGCGTACAGCCCCCAGACGAACGCGCTCTACGCCGGCGCGGTGGACTGGTGTGCGCACGCGCAGCTCAAGCGGGATACGGTCACCATCCCCGCGCCGGGCTCGGGCTACTGGTTCGGAGCCGAGACGCCGCTGACGGAGATGCTCGATCCACCAAATCAGGCGAAAGGCTGGCTCACGGCGTACGACGCCGAGAACGGCGGTGTGCGGTGGAAATACCAGGCATCGCATCCGGTGCTGGCGGCGGTGACACCGACCGCCGGGGGTGTGGTGTTCGCAGCCGATCTCGGCGGGCAGCTCTACGGCATGGATGCAGCAACCGGCCGCGTGCTGTGGCAGACGAACACCGGACAGTCGACTGGCGGTGGAATCGTCACGTACGTCGCCGGTGGACGACAGCTGGTCGGCGTCGCGACCGGCATGAAGTCGCCGGTCTGGCCGGGTGGATCGACTCAGAGCCGCATTCTCGTGCTCGGGTTGCGTTGACGAGCTGACCGAACGGATCGAGCGCTCACGCACACCGGCGGAGCGATCCCGACATCTGTACGATACATATCGATCCGTTCGCGCTCTGGCCTTCCGGCCGCGCATTCTAGGGCGGATCGGCTGGCGGTAGCCAGGGGCCGAGGTGCTCGCGGAGTGTTCGGAGTGCCTTGCCCATCTGCCCTTCCACGGTCTTCACCGAGATGCCGAGCAGCTGGGCGATCTCGCCGTACTTCAATCCCCTGACGCGGCTCAGCTCGAAGACTTCGCGGCACCGTGGCGGCAGAGCGTCGAGGCCGTTGCGCAAGGCGACAGCCATCTCGTTGGCGACCAGCGCGGATGGCGCGGTTGCGTCGCGCGCTTCTTCTCGGTCCATGCGGAGCACCGAGCGGCGTTGGACCTGCAGATGTCGGAGGTAGTTCAGCGCCCGATTGCGCATCGCCTGATACAGGTATGCCTGTGGCGAGCCCTGAGGATCGAGGGTCTCGCGCCGGCGCCACAGCTCCAGCATGACGTCTTGCACCAGCTCCTCGGCGACGGCCTGATCGCGGAGCATCATCTCGGCGGCGCGCACGAGCTTCGCGTACCACTGGCGAAACATGGCGTCGAACGCCGCGCGATCCCCTTGCCTGAGACGCTCCAACAGGGCACGATCGGGCTCCGGGCTCGTCGCTCGATCTGCCAAAGGCAAGGGAGAGAACATCAGGATGCGATGATGCGTGAGACGAAGTGTCGGTCAGGAGACCGGGTGCCTTTCTCAGATACACCGAAAACGCGGAATCCGAGGGTGCGTCGAACCTTGCGTGTTTAGACAGTCATGAGCCTGTCCCACCCTACCCGCGGCATGCCCGATTGGGACGCTCTCGCCCGATTCAGCGCTGGGGAGAGCACGCCTGACGAGGCTGCCAGAATCTCGAGCTGGCTCGAAAGCCACCCGGACCAGGCGAAGCTTCTCGCGGCGTTGACGTCGTCGCTCGACGAGGGGGCTGGAATGAACTCGCAAGGCGAGGCCGACGTGGACGTCGAGGCGGCGCTGCGTCGGGTGCATCGCCGCATGGACACGCCGACGTCCGCGCCGCCCGCCCTTCGCCTGTCACGCCGCGTCGCCGCGGACGCTTCATCATCACGCCGCCGATGGCTATTGGCAGGTCTCGTGGCAGCGGCCGCCGCCATGTTTGCGGTGCTGTTGGTCCGCGACCGATCCGACTCCGGCATGCGCAACGGGACCATCGCGCGCATCGGTGGCGCGAGCGTGGGCCGCGAGATCGTCACGTCCGTCGGTGTGCGCGACAGCGTGTTGTTGCCGGACGGAAGTCGCGTGCTGCTGGCGCCGGGAAGCCGGCTTACGATCTCGCCCTCGTTCGGCCGTCTGGCGCGCGACGTGTCGCTCCTCGGTCTGGCACGCTTCGCAGTGCGGCATGATGCGCGCACGCCGTTCGTGGTGCACGCCGGGCCGGCGATCGTCCGCGACGTCGGCACGACGTTCGTGGTTCGCGCGCCGAACGACGAGAGCGACGCCGAGGTCAGCATCGCCGTGACCGAGGGTGAAGTCGCGGTGGCAGCGCGTCCGTCGCCGCTGGAGTCGACGCGTCTTCGCGCTGGTGACCGCGCCGAGCTGGACGCCACCGGCCGGATCGTCGCGCAGCCCGGAACGGTGACCGACGATGACGTCGCATGGACGCGCGGCGTTCTCGTCTATCGCGCCGCGCCGCTCGCCGTCGTGCGCGACGATCTGCGTCGTTGGTTCGGCGTCGAGCTTCGCGTCGGCGATTCGTTGCTGGCCTCACGGCGCCTGACCGCGACGTTCCACGGAGAGGGGCAGCCAGTGGAGCAGGTGCTCAACACGATCGGTCTGGCGCTTGGGGCAACGGTCGATCGCGTTGGCCAGGTCGCGACTCTGCGTCGGGCTGCCATGCCTCGGTGAACGCATGCAGGCGCGCCAACATTCTCGTCGTCGCCGCCCTGTTGGCTGTTTCGCGGCCAGCGCGCGCGAGCGTCGCGCACGGGGCTGGGTGCGAGCCAAACGCTCCGACGCTGCGGCGGCCAGCTCCGTCGTCCCGCGAGCCGAGCTGGCCGCACCCGCTCGATCGCCTGGTGTCGATCGAGCTGACGGACATCTCGGTCGGCCAGGCGCTCGATCAGGTCGCGGCGCGAATGGGAGTGCGTCTCTCCTACAGCCCCGATCTTGTCCCCGTCGCGCGTCCCGTCTGCGTGTCGGCAGACGGCGCGCCACTCGGAAACGTGCTGCTCGCACTGCTCGGCGAGAGCGGGGTCTCTCCCGTGGTGGTGGGCTCGGACGAAGTCGTGCTCGCGCCCACGCGATCGGCCGCGGGTGCGGAGGCAATGCCCGTACAGGCTCGCAGTACTCGCATTCTGGAGCGCGTCGTCGTCACGGGGAGCTTGACGGGAGGGTCGGAGCGTGGATCGCCATTCGCGATCAGCGCCGTCGATCGCGTGGCGCTCGACAACGCGGCGAATCCGTCGCTCGCGTCGATCATGTCGGGTGCGGTGCCGGGTGTCTGGATGTGGGCGCAGTCGCCGGTCAACGCGCTCGCACGTTATGGCAGCATTCGTGGCGCGAGCTCGTTCGGCGTGAGCACGCCCAAGATGTACGTCGACGGCATCGAGGTCGCGAACCCGCTGCTGTTCACGTCGTTGGATCCGGACCAGGTCGAACGCATCGAGGTGATCAGAGGACCGCAGGGCGCGGCGCTGTATGGCGCCGACGCGATCAGCGGCGTGGTCAACATCGTCATGCGTCGTGACGGAGCCGACGCCGACACGCCGCCGGCGACGGTGCGGGGTAGCGCCGGCGCCTCGGCCAGCTCCTTCGCGGTGGGCAACGTGCTCGCGCAGGATTACGGCGCGAGCCTGCGCAGGGGCTCACCGGCCCGCTCGGTGTCCGCGGGGGTCGCGCTCTCCACGCTCGGCGCGTTCATGCCTGGCGCCAATGCGACACACGTGATGGCGAGTGCCAGCACACGTCACGTCGGCTCGCGGCTCATCGTCACCGGCACGGCGCGCATCGACGGTGTCAACGCCGACAGTCCGGCGAGCCCGATTCTGCGCAGCTATGTGACGTCCCCGTTCGGAAGCTCTGACTCCGGTTCGCAGCGCGCGAGACAATACACCGTCGGCGGCACGGCGACGATGCAGACGTCCGAGCAATGGACACATGCATTCACCGGGGGGGTCGACGGATACCGGCTGGCCGGGGTGTCGGGCGAAGGAACGCCGTTGCCCTCGACGGCGGATTCGGTGCTTCGGGCGGCGCGCGGCGGTGCGGACCGGCTGACCGTCCGCTACAGCGCAACGAGACGCTCGGACGCGGGAGAATGGCTCGAGTCGGTGATGACCTTTGGACTGGAGCACTCCACCGCGTGCGAGCGATCCAGTGGACTCGGCGGGCAGCTCGCGCCGCGGCCGCAGGGGCAAGGGCCGGCGGGCACCAGCGAGATCGCGCGCGGTGCCGTGGGGCCGAGCGGCGACGACGGAGTGACGGAGACATCGTGGTGGTCCAACACGGGGGTGCTCACGCAGGGCGAGCTGTCGTTCGGCCGTTCATTGTTCCTGAGTGGAGGCGCGCGGCTGGAGCACCTGAGCGGTCCATCGGAGGCCGGTCGCGTTGCGCTGCTACCGATGCTCGGCACGAGCTGGCTCCATGACGACGGCCCGATGACGTTGAAGCTGCGAGCAGCATTCGGTCGCGGGATCCGTCCGGCACGAACGGTGGCGCGGGGCGCGACGTTTACCGGCGGTCGAGGGCCGGAGACGCTCACGTCATTGGATCCGGAGGAACAGGCGGGGATCGAGGCTGGCATCGACGCGATGTGGGGACAACGTCTGGGATTCCACGTCACTCGCTTCGATCAGCGCGCGTCGGGGCTGGTGCAACCTGTAGCGATCCTCGCATACCCCGCGGGTCCGGGTGCACCGCCGGGATCGCCGCCATCGAGCCGAGTGCTCTACCAGCTGCAGAACGTCGGCGCGATCGACAATCATGGCTGGGAGCTCCAGGCGTCATCGACGATCGGATCACTGTTGCTGACTGGAACGATGACGCTCGTGAGCAGCCGCGTCACCCGTCTCGCGAGCGGGTACCTTGGAGACCTGCGCGAAGGTGATCGTATGCTCGAAGTGCCGGCGCGCACGTTCGGGCTGCAGGCAACATGGCTCACGACGCGCTGGTCGGTGAGCGGTTCATTGAGCAGAGCGGCGGACTGGATGAACTACGACGAGGTCGCCCTCGCGCAGACGATCGCGTCGAGCCCCGCCGGTACCCTGACTCCGGTGGGCGCGGCACTTCGCGCCTATTGGAAGAGCTATCCCGGCGTGACGCGCCTGGGCAGCTCGGTCGCGTACAAGATTCGCGACCGTACGTCGATCCTCCTAACGGGTGTGAATCTTCTCAATCATCAGACGGGCGAGCCGGACAACGTGACGGTCGTGCCGGGCCGCACCATCGGCATCGGCCTTCGCAACGGCTTCTAGGCTCCGTCCTTCGCACGCAGGGTGAGCGTCAGGGTTCGCGCGCGCCGCAGCACTTCGACTCGCTGACCCTGCGTGAGCGCGGTGCGCAGGCGAGCGGAGGTGACCGGCTGTCCTTCGACGCGGAGAACGACGTCGCCCTTCCGGAGTGGTGCCCAACTGACGTCGGCATCGAGGACCAGCAGACCTCCCTCGCTGTCGTCGCCGAAATAGCCAGCGAGGTCGTTCGTGACGAGCGATGTCCTGATGCCCGGCAGCGGGCTATCGTCGACAGCCGGCGCGAGGCCCGTCGTCCGCTGCATGGTCGCCTGTATCGCGCGCAATCGCCGCTGCATCTGCCCGAGCTCGTCGTCGAGCTGGTCGAGCGAGTCGACCGACGGCCCCGTGCCAGCGTCCTGCTCGACGCGTCGGAGCTGCATGCGCACCGCCCGCAACGCATCGAGCAGCGCGGTGACCGTGGGCGCAGGGGGAGGCGTCGTCGCGGCGGGCGCCGCGGGCGCGGGTGCAGAAGCGACGCTCACCGTCGGCGACACCAGCGGAGCGACGACGTCCGCTGCGCGCGGCTGGCCCTGCGCTACGATCCGCGCCTCGGCGGGTGGCCCGTCGGCCGCAGCTATCGCGGTGACGTTTCGTGCTCGGCCGCCGCTGTACACGCGCAGCAGCACTTCCTCACCAGCCCGCACACCGCGCAGCGCCTTGTTCACGCGCCGCTGCAGGGCGTCGTCACCTTCGGTGCCCACGTCCGACGCCGACGCACGGATCTCGACGCCGTTGATGGCGACGAGGCGATTGCCCTGATCCACACCGGCTTTGTCGGCGGGTCCATTGCGCACGACGCTCGAGACGAGGGCGCCGAGAGTGTCGCGCTCGTTGCGCGAGAGAGAAAGTGAAAGTCCGAGCGTTCCGCGCGCGTCCTGCGGAGCGCGAGCGCCGTGCGGGACGTCGGCTGCCTCCGGCGCGGGAATGGGTTGGGCGCGCGCGGGTGAGGTCGCCGCGAAGAGCAGCACCGCGAAGGCAGTTGGAGAGATACGCATGTTCTACCTCGAGAATAGAGAGCTCGATGGCGGGCCGCCGGAACGGTCGGCGACCCACCACCGACGCGTCAATCGCTTGGACCGGTGGGCATCGGCGCACGATCGGCCGGTGCCGACGGTACGGCGTCGCGTCGCAACGTGGCGCCCGCGCTGGATCCGGTTCCATACAGGACGCGACGCGCGCTCACGAGATGTTCGGCGAACCATCTCCCGCGATCTCCCTCGCCGAGCACGTCGTAGCGCACGGCGCCGGCGCTGCCCGACGCATGCACGATCCGGTCGTGACCGACGTAGATGGCGACGTGATCGACGGTCGTCCCGGTGTTCGCGAAGAACAGCAGATCACCCGGCTGCAGCTGTCCGACGCGAGTCGAGATCTCTCGGCCGCGCGTCGACATATCCTGGGCGGAGAACGGGAGCGACACGCCCTCGGCGCCCATCACGTATCGTACGAAGCCCGGCGCATCGAACCCGCTCGTCGGCGAGTCGCCGCCCGGTCGATATGGCGCGCCGATCTGGTCGCTGGCCCGGTCGAGCACGCGCGCGGCGCGGGCGGCGAGCATCTCCTCCGCGTCCAGCGGGGTGCGATCGAGCGGGACCGGTGCGCTCGTCGTCACGACCTGCGTCGCCGAGCTCGGCGAGGAGTGCCCTCCACCGAAGTTGACCGTCAATCCAACGCGGTACGTCCAGTCACGCGGCGACCCGACGCGGAAGGTGCTGTCGCCGTGCAGTGCGCGACGATTGCGCGCTTCGACGTCGAGACCGAGCCAGCCGAGAAGCTGATGTTGCACGCCCGCTCCGTAGCTGAGCGTCGCGTAGCTGCTATCGCGTCCGCTCGTCAGCCGCGAGCTGAATCCGCCGATGCCGCCGAATGCGTACGGCGAAAATCCCAACAGGAGAGACTGCACGACGGGAAGGGAGCGGAAGGGCGCGATCACGATGTCCGCGTCGGCCGTCCATCCCTGTACGTCGAACGGCATCCACGAGCCCATGTCCGCGGAGCTGACGCGGCACGGACCGCGCCGACCGCATACGGTCGTCGTTTGAGCATTTGCGCCGGACGAGGCCGGGGCCAGGGAACCGCTGGCGCGGAGGCCGAAGATCCCCGAATAACCAGCGAGCGAGAGACCGGCGAAGAGCGGCGACGTGCTCGGGCTCTGCCGCGACGCGAAGATCGAGAATTGACCAGGTCCCTGAGCGCCGAGCGCGGGACAGGCGGCGAACGCGACAACGAAGGCGGTGGCTGCCAGCGCGACGGTGTGCGCGCGTCGCGCGCCGGACGCCAACGGGGCGACCGAGAAAGAGAGGACGAGCGTGGTCGACATGCGGGCTTCGCGGATGGACGTCGCTGGGGTCGGCCAGTGCCGAGTGGGGGAAGGCCCGCGTACCCGGAGGTAGGCGCAAGCCCGTCAACGGCAATACACCCCACTTTGCAGTGACCCCTATCGGACGCGGCCAGCGCGCCGGCTTGCGATCATCCGTTGGCCGGCGCCCTCCCGAGGAAGCCGACCACGCCGCCGTCCACCGCTCTTACTTCAATGCCCGCTCGTTGCGTCTCCGTGAGTCAACACGATGAACTTCGCGTCGTCGGCCGCAACGGCGCGGAGGAAGGCGACGAAATCGCCAATGCTCTCCGGCGGTTGAACCTTCGTCGCACCGGTCATCTGCCGCGCCAGGCGAAGCGTTCCGTTCGCCTCCGTGTACGTCGACTCGTAGCTGCCGAAGGCACTCTGCGCGCGCACGCTCTTCGGGAGCTGCGCGTGCCAACCTGGCGGCAGCGCGATCGACAGCTCCGTGACGGTGGCATGCGCGCCCCAGAATCCGGCGGGGTCGATCGGGAAACGCCGTTTCTCGAGGCGCTCGAGCTCCTTGGCCACCGTTGCGAGCGACCCGAAATTCCCGAACGGTGAATTCAGGATCATCGTGTTCCCGGTCGGCGTCGCCGCCTTCGCGTGACGGATGAGCATCCCGAGTCGCAGCGTCGCCGAGAGATCCCGTCCGTCGAAGCCGACGAGACTGTCGCCGTCCGCGCCTTCGAACAGCTTCCGCGCGATCGCGTTGCCGATGTTCCGCCGCTGTGCCGAGTCCAGCGGATTGTAGAAGAGACTGCGCAGGGAATACTGCGGTGCGCCTGCCGCCGTCTCCTCGTAGGTGCCGTTGAACGTTCCCGTCGAGTCGAGCGAGCCGCTGACCCGGATCACGGAGCGATTGCCGGACGGCTCGACTTTGGGCAGCGTCACCTCTTCGCTGCTGCCGTCGGGATGTACGACGAGCGCGAAGCCGCCCTGTTCGGAGAACGGAAGCTCACCATAGGGTACGACACCGGCGGTGAGATCGACGAAGGTGTAGTGGGCGGGCGCACCAACGGCCGCGATCTCATGATTGAACTGACCGACCGCTGGAAGCGTGCGGTCGGCGCGTCCGGCGGAGCTGAGGAGCACGGGATACGCCTCGATGCCGAGGTGCCTCAGCGCGGCGACGAACAGCGTCGCCTTGTCCTTGCAGTCGCCGAAGCCGGTGGCGACCACGCGTTCCGGCGTGCGCGGTTGGTAGCCGCCAAGGCCGAGCGCGATGGCGACGTATCGAATGTCCTGTGCGATCCACTTGTGGACGGCGCGGATGCTGTCGGCGCGCGTCTTCGCGCCGTGCACGACGCTGTCGACCCGCGCCGCGACGGTCGGGCCGGTCTCCTCGCGCGAATGCGCGAGACCTGCGTACCATCGCGCGATGTCGGCCCAGCCGAGTGGCGCGACGATCGCCACCGACATGTACACGCCGTTCGAATCCGCGGCGAGCGGCTCGGGCTTGATCTTCGGTACGTTCGCCGTCGCCCATGTGTAGATGCGTCGTCCACCGGCGACGGCCTCCGTACGTGAGAAGTCGAGGTTCTTCTCGACGATGTGCGGCGTGATGGTCGTCGGAACGTCGACGACGAGGCGCGATCGTGCGACCTGGAGTCCGGTGCTCACACCCCACGACTGGCTGAACTCGTGCGGCATGAAGGGCTTCAGCTCCTCGGTCGTGTAGCTGAAGTCGACGAGGGTGCCAGGTGCGACGCCGGTCAGCGACGCACGTCGAATCCGGCGATCGGAGTAGACCGGATCGTCTTCACTGGCCGGAACGTCGGCGTCCTGCACGTGCGACGGCTTGGCGCTCACGACCTCGCCGTTCGGCCGCACGACGCGAATCCAGTTGATCCGAAGCGCTTCGTGCGTGGGGGAGTAGCTGAAGCTGTGCTCTTGCCAGCGCTCCACGGCGCTTGGCTTGAGGATCTGCACGATCTGGCGGAAGGTCTTGCTGCTCCGTCCATCCGCCTCGAAGCGCACGACGCCGTCGTCGAGCAGATAGGCGGCCTCCTGCTCGGGATAGCGTGCCGCGTCGACGGCGAGACGGTAGATGGTGTCGGCGCGAACCGACGGATCGCCGGCCGAGGTGATGTGCGGCGCCTGCGCACACAGAGCAGGGGCAGCGGCGAGGAGCAGCGAGACAACGAGGCGGCGCATCGACTTCGCGGGACGGCGGTGGGCCAACGGAGCGGCGCGTCGTCGCGCCGACCGCGGAGTGTGTGGGCGGTGCGCTCGGGCGTCAAGAAGACGGCGAGGCGGTGACGCAGAGCGGTCGTACTCGCCCCTCGGTCCTTCGTCGCCGCGCTCGACCGCTAGTGCTCGATTGCGATGCTGAAGGTGATCGTGCGCGGGTACGCCGGCGTGATGAACCGTTCCACCGGCGCGATGGCCGGAGGCTGCCCGCCGTACGGGCCCTTTGGATTCGTCGCGTACACGCCGAACACTGCGTAATGGCGGTCGAACAGATTCGCCGCGAAGACGCTCGCCGACACGCGTCCTTGCTGGGCGCGGAGCTGTGCGTCGGCGACGACGTAGCCCGGCAGCGGCGGCATCCGGTTCGCCTCGTCGCCGCGGAGGTACGAGGCGGAGATGGCGCGCGCCGTGAGGGTGGCGTCCAGCACCCCGGCTCGCGTCACGCGAGTGGCGCCGGCGCCGAGCGACGCCCGATGGCGCGGCGAGAGCGCGAAGCGACTGCCCGGCACGGCTACGTTGTCGCTCAGCGCCGACGCGAGTGCGACGGGCGAACGATACGTGGCGTCAACGAGCGAGTACGAGCCGAAGACACGACTGCCGGCGAGCAAGGGAACCGCGAACGACAAGTCCGCACCATCGCGCCGCGTGCGGTCGACGTTCTGAAAGTATCCCGACGCGCGCTCGGCGCTCACGAACGCGATCTCGTCGCGCACGTTCACGCGAAAGAGCGACAGAGACAGGTCGACGCCGGGGCGCGGCGACCAGTCGGTCCCGAGCTCGTAGTTCCAGGCAACGACCGGCCGCAGCGGCGGATCGGCGCCGAGGGCAAATGGGAGCGGACAAGTCGCCTGGGGCGACGCGCACGCCAACTCCAATGCAGCGGGGACTCGAAATGCGCTTCCGACCGAGGCGTACAGCCGGAGCGAGCGGCGCACGAAGTAGGTGATGCCGGTCTTCGGCGAAAGACGGGCGAAGACGCTGGTGCCGTCGCCCGTCGGGTCACGCAGGTCCCGAAAGGGAACACGCGCGTGGTCTCCGCGAACGGACAGCAGCAAAGACAGTCGATCGGAGAGCTGCAGGATTCCTTGCGCGTAGGCGCCGACGTCGTCGCCGTCGACGCGCGCGCGCTCGCAGAGCGCCGAGCGTCCGTCGGGAGACGCGTCACAATCGGTGGGGAGCGATGCCGGATCGCGCGATTCGGCAAACACGTCGTACCCGACGCGAGACCATGTCCCTTCCGCGCCGAGCGTGAGGTCGAGCATTCGGCCGACGAGTCGCGTCGTCAACGTTGCTTCGACAGTTGCGCCGATCGACCGGTTGTCGATGAAGGCGCGCGTGTCGGCGTTGCCCACGTTCACGTTGAACTGCTCGATCGCGTTGCGCCGTGCGAAGAGCGAGGCGCGAACGCGCGCGTTGCCACGGGCCTGGCTCGCGCGCAGCGAGAGCTGCGTGAGGTCGGGGTGAAAGAAATCACCGCCCGTGTAGTTGGCACGAGGTGCGACGCCGAGCCAGCTTTCCGGTAGCGACCCCGCTTCGTAGATGCGGTCGTTCGCATAGAGCAGCGACACCGCGGCGTCGGACTGGTCGGTGGTCCGGCCGAGGGTGAGGAACGCCTGCCGAGTCGTGCCGCCCGAGAACGACTGATATCCGTCGTCCGCCGAGCCTTTGAGCAGCACCAATCCATCGATGCCGTCCCATGTGCCGCTCGCCAGCAAGTGCGCCGCGCGTGCCCCGTAGCTGCCAACAGTGAGCTCGCTGCGCAGATCCGGCACTGCGCGGCCGCGCGCGGTGCGCAGGTCCAGTGAGCCGCCGAGGGTGTTCTTGCCAAGCACGGCCGATGCCCCTGGTGTCAGCTGCGCCTGTTCGACTGCCTCCATCGGAAGGAGGTCGAAGTTGACTTCTTGCGCGTCCGGCTCGTTGACGCGGACGCCGTCGAGAAAGACGCTGATCCCCTGCGCGACGCCGACGACCGGCGACAGCGAGAACCCTCGTAAGTCAAGCGTCGGCTGCGCGCGACTTCCCTGGTCGTTCGAGACGCTGACGCCGGGAAGGCGCTGCAGCACCTCCGCGGCTGCATTGACGCCCTGCGGAGACCGGGCCGGCTCGATCGGTACGGCGCGTTGGGGCAACCGCGCGTCATTCTCGGCGGCGAGGCGCGCCGCGGATATCACCACGCGCGATAACGGATGCCGAGCGAGCGAGTCCTCGGTCGTCGCGCTGTCACGACGCGCCGGGGTGTCGGGACGTTGGCCGTGGACGGCGAGGGGGACGGCGAGGCAGCCGAGGAACGTTACCGACAGTCGGAGCGCGCGATGCATACGCTCGTATAATGGCCGCGCGCCCGGGCGCGCGGCATCGGGGACGTTCTCAGCGCCTGACCCAGATGCCTTCGGTCAACTGCTCGCCATACCGCTCCGGATCGAACCGGTACAGATACGGCGCGCGCCGGATGCCGTTGCCGCGCCGCTGTCCGACCCGCTCCAGAATGCCGGAGTCGCGCATCTTCTTCTGAAAATTGCGCCGGTCCAACGTGCGGCCGAGGATGCTTTCGTAGAGCCGTTGCAGCTCGGGAAGGGTGAACTGTTCGGGAAAGAGGTTGAGCCCGATCGGCCGGTGCGCGAGCTGTGAGCGCAGCACGCTCAATGCGCGCTGCACCATCTCATTGTGATCGAACAAGAGCGGTGGATGCGACGCGAGGTCCCACCAGCGGCAGTCGTCGGTGAGAATCCCATCGGCGGTGGGAGTCACCTCCGACCAGTCGACGAGCGCGTAATAGCCGACCGAGATGATGCGCTCGCGAATCCAGGCCGGCGCCGCGGAGTTGCCGATCACCGCGTCGAACATCTTGGCGATCCGCGCGTCGCCGCGGCGGGGACCGCCGAAGGTGTGAAACTGCTCGAGGTAGCTGTTCCTGAGTCCCGTGCGCATACGCAGCACCCGTCGCGCCGCATCGTCCAGCGACTCCGTCCGGCGCACGAACCCACCCGGCAGGCTCCACCGGCGCCGGCGCTTCCAATGGGTGAGCAGCACCTTGAGCGCACCGCCGTGAAAGCCGAAGACGACGCAGTCCACCGCGAGGTGGGGCACGTAGGCGTTCGCGTCGCTCCCCAGGAACTCGATGCTCCTACTGCGTTCTTCCATGGCGCGCGCTGGTGGCAAGACGTTCGGGCGGTCGTCCGGAGCGGTCAGATCGGAAGGGGAAGGATAAGGAGTGACGGCGGCGGGGGCTATTGACGAGTCAGGTGACGTGCCGTACCGTCGTGTGCGATTCACACATTCGAAGTGACGAAGGGTCGCACGGTGAGGTGTCTCGTCTGCCACACCCCACCCGCACATCCCGATCACGTCGAACAACCGGCACCTCAACGGCACCTCCCCAACATTCGGAGGCCGAGCACAGTTCAGTGAGCAGCCGCCTTCCCATCCGTCGCTCGTATTGGATCTCCCGGCATGATCCGACTCTCTCAGCGGCCGGCCTCCCGCTTCCTCGCTTCCGCACGGTCTTCCGACGCGCGAGCCGATCGTTCACGATGAGTCTGACGATGACGTTGACGCTCCTCGGTGGAACGGTGACTGCGTGCGCGGCCGCCCGAGCCGGTGCCTCGGCGGTTCGTGCGCGCACGGCGAGCCGGGTCGACACGCTCTCAGTAGCCATGCCGGAGCTCGGCGGGCGGATGCGAAAGATTCGCGTCTACCTGCCGGCCGGTTATGCCGAGGGCCGGACAGCATACCCCGTCCTCTACCTCCAGGACGCCCAGCAGCTCTTCTCACCGGGCCCGTTCGGCGATTGGCTGGCCGACGAGCATCTCGACAGTCTGATCGGCCACGGCCGACTTGGTGGGCTCATCGTCGTCGGCGTCGACAACAGCGAGCGGCGGTGGGACGAATACGGACCGTGGGTGAACACCCACATGCACGCCTGGGTCCCTTCCTCGTGGTCGCAGCCGGCGCAAGGAGGCGAGGGCGATGCCTACGTGCGCTTCCTGACCGCCACCCTCAAGCCGATGATCGACGCGCGCTACCGCACGTTGCCCGACCGCGATCACACCGGCATCGGCGGATCGAGCATGGGCGCACTGATCGCGCTGCACGCCGGCATTACTCGGCCGGACGTCTTCTCCAAGGTCATGGCGATGTCCACGGCGGTGTGGTTCGCCGAGAACGGTGGGCCATGGCTCTCCGATAATCGACTGCTGCGCGAGGTGCAGGAGAAGCCTGCGCCCACGAACGTCCACTTCTATCTGGACGTCGGCACCAAGGAGCGCAGTCGCGACACTGATCCGGACGTTCTCGATGGCCGAGGCCGTCCGGTGTCGTATCCGCGTGCATATCTGGAGGGCAGCGAGGCGGTCGCGGCCGCGTTGCGCGTCGCCGGCGTGCCCGCCGACCGCTTCCGCTTCCGCGTCGACGAGGGTGGGATCCATAATGAAAGCGCCTGGTCGGCGCGGTTCGAGGACGCCATCACGTGGCTCTACCAGTGACCGATCTGCTTCACGCACCTCCACGTGGCGTCGGCGGCGCGGTGACGCGCCGGTCGGCGGCTGTCGTGGGTCCTACAAATCCCCCCGCGGCCTGCCAGCCGCGGCAAAGCCCTTCCTCCCTAGGAGACACGATGTGGCGCACAGTCATTAGAGGGGTGCTCGCGACGTTCCTCGCCAGCGCTCCCGCCCTCGCCCAGACTGGAAGCATCTCCGGCCGGGTCGTCGCCGCCGAGGGCGGCGCGCCGGTCGTGGGTGCCCAGGTGACGGTCGTCGGGACGAACATCGGCACCGTGAGCCGCGACGACGGCCGCTACTCGCTCACGCTGCAGGCCGGCCGATACACGGTCGTGGCCAGCCGGATCGGCTTCGCGCGCGACACGGTGCCTGGCGTCGTCGTCAACCCGGCCGCGACGACCACGCTGAACATCACGCTGCGTTCGGCACCGACGGCGCTCGCGGGGGTGGTCGTCGTCGGCTACGGTACGCAGCAGGCGAAGGACCTCACCGGTTCGGTCGCCACGGTGACGACCGAGGAGTTCAACACCGGCCGCGTCGTGAGTCCCGAGGGATTGATTCGCGGCAAGGTCGCGGGCGTCGAGGTGTCGGACAACAACGAGCCCGGCGGCGGCGTCTCGATCCGCGTTCGCGGCGGTACCTCCGTGAACGCGAGCAACGAGCCGCTCTACGTCGTCGACGGCGTCCCGATCGACATCGGCGGCGGATCGGTGGGCGGCGATGGGTCGACGGGACTCGGCCGCAACCGCAACCCGCTCAACTTCCTCAATCCGAACGACATCGAGAGCATCACGGTGCTCAAGGACGCCTCGTCGACGGCGATCTACGGCAACCGCGGCGCGAACGGCGTGGTGATCATCACCACCAGGTCGGGCGGTTCGGGTCCACAGGTGAGCTACACGGGCACGGTGTCCGGTTCCCGCGTCGTCGGCGGACCCAACATGCTGAACGCGGCGCAGTATCGTGCGGCGGTGCAGCAGTTCGCGCCGTCGAACGTGGCGTCCCTTGGCACGGCGAGCACGGACTGGCTGGGCGCGATCGAGCGCAATGCGGGCGGGCAGGAGCACAACCTCGACTTCAGCGGTCACGGCGAGACCAACGTGTACCGGCTCGGGCTGGGCTACCTCGATCAGAATGGTGTCCTGATCGGCAGCCGCACCCAGCGCGCGTCCGCGTCGCTCAACTACAGCGATCGTCTGCTCGGCGACCGTCTCGCGCTCCGGACGCACATCCGGGGCTCGCGGTCGCTCGACTGGTACACGCCGGGCAGCGTGTTGGGGGAGGCGCTGGCGTTCGCGCCGACGCAGCCGATGTACACGGCCCCGGGGACGTACTACCAGTACCGTGATCCGACGTCGGGCGCGCTCATCGGCCTGGCGCCGAACAACCCGCTCGAGGACCTGGCCTATGTCCAGGACCAGGCCACCATCCTTCGCAGCGTGGGCAACGTCGAAGGCGAGTATCGTCTTCCCTTCATCTCGGGGCTCACCGCCACGGTGCGCGGCGGGTACGACGTGAACCGGGCGGACCGCAACGTATTCACGCCGACCAACATCGCGTCGCAGCTGAAGGGCGATTCGGCCACACGCGGCTCGATCGCACGCGCGAATCACGACGAGCTGCACACCGTCGGCGATGTGTACGCGAACTATCGGAACGTGCTGCCGCGGCTGACGAACAGCACGCTCGACCTGACGGCCGGCGTCTCGGGAGAGAATTTCAACGGCACGTACAACGGCTACAGCGCCAACGGTCTCTCGAGCAATCTGCTCGGCCTCAACGGTGTGCCGTCGTTCACCGAAGCGCATCCCGGCGTCAGCGTCGTGGATCACGTGCTCCGCTCGCAGTTCGGCCGCGCGAACCTGAATCTGTTCGACCGCTACCTGATCACGGCGACGGTTCGCCGCGACGGCTCGTCGCGCTTCGGCGAGGGTCAGAAGTACGGTACCTTCCCGTCGGCCGCGTTCGCGTGGCGCCTGCTCGAAGAGCCGATGCTCAGGGATCGTCTCCCGCTCAGCGACCTCAAGTTCCGGCTGTCGTGGGGCAGAAACGGCAACGAGGCGATCCCCTGCAACTACTGCGCGTACGGCGCCTATGACGTCGGCGGCCCGAACGCCCAGGCACAGCTGGGCAACGTCTTCGTGACGACGATCCGTCCGGTCGCGTTCGATGCGAATCTGCACTGGGAGACCACGACGTCCACGAACGTCGGGTTCGACATCGGGATCCTTCGCGATCGCTTCACCGGCAGCGTGGACTACTACACGAAGACGACGCACGATCTTCTCTTCAACGTTCCTACGGCGGCCGGCACGGCGTTGTCGAACAACGTGCTGACCAACATCGGCAGCGTTCGCAACCGCGGCGTCGAGCTCATGGTCGACGGGAAGCTGATCGACGGCGGCGCCCGCGGGTTCACCTGGAACGTGAATCTCAACGCGTCGCACAACAACAACGAGCTGCTGACGATCGGGCGTCCGGGCGTCACGAGCATTCAGACCGGACTGATTGCGGGCGGCGTCGGCACGACCATCCAGGTGCTGCAGCCGGGCCAGCCTGTGAACTCCTTCTACGTGTACCAGCACAAGTCGGTGAACGGCGCACCGGTCACCACCGGTGCCGACACGGCGATGTACATCGACCAGAACGGTGACGGCATCATCAACACGAGCGATCTGGTTCCGTTCCACAGTCCGGCTCCCACGTGGATCTTCGGCCACACGTCGAACGTGACGTGGCGTGGGTGGGATGCGAGCACCACGATCCGCGCCTATCGCGGCAACTACGTCTACAACAACGTGGCATCGAACCTGGGCAACTACAGCGTGCTCACGTCGCCTTTCGCGCCGGTGAACCTCAGCGCCTCGGTGCTGCAGTACGGCTTCACGCGGCCGCAATATCTGTCGGACCTGTACGTCGAGGACGCGTCGTTCGTCCGGATGGACAACCTGACCGTCGGCTACACCTTCGATCGCCTCGCCCAACTGTCGAACGCCCGGATCTTCGGCACGATCCAGAACGTCTTCACGTCGACGAAGTACAGCGGGGTGGATCCGACGGCGAACATCAACGGGATCGACAACAATGTGTACCCGCGGTCGCGCACGTTCGTGGGCGGTCTGTCGGTCGGCTTCTGACGGTCGGTGCGCGCGCGGAGCTTCCGCGGCGCGCGCCACTCGCTCACTCTCTGACACGAAGAAGGAGGCACCATGTACATAAAGTCGACCAGGTGGCTCGCTCTCGGCGCCACCGCCTTATGTCTGGCCGGTCTGGCCTGCACCAAGGACCTGACCGTACAACCGCAGAGCCAGATCACGAGCGGCAACATCTTCAACGACCCGGCGTCGTACCAGGCGTTCCTGGCGAAGCTGTACGCCGGGCTCGCCGTCACGGGCCAGACCGGGCCGGCCGGCACCCCGGACATCAACGGCATCGACGAAGGCTTCTCGCAGTATGTCCGCGGGTATTGGCAGATGCAGGAGCTGCCGACCGACGAAGCGATCATCGGCTGGGGTGATACGGGACTCCCCGAGCTCAACACCCAGACCTGGTCGGCGTCGAACCCGTTCACCACGGCGATGTACGCGCGCATCTTCTATCAGGTGGCGCTCGCCAACGAGTTCCTGCGGCAGACGACGGATGCGCAGCTCAGCAGCCGCGGCACCAGCGCGGACGTCGCCACTCAGGTCGCCGGGTTCCGCGCCGAGGCGCGCTTTCTCCGGGCGCTCAGCTACTACCATGCGGTGGATTTCTTCGGCAACGTGCCGATCGTCGACGAGAGCTTCGACATCAGCAAGCTGCCCGTCCAGGCGAAGCGCGCCGACGTGTTCGCGTTCGTGGAGTCCGAGCTGAAGGCGATCCGCGGCTCGCTGCCGCCGACGAGCACGGGCAACTACTATGGCCGCGCGAGCCAGGCCGCGGTGGACATGACGCTCGCGCATCTCTATCTCAACGCCAAGGTGTGGGCGGGAACCGATCGCAACGCCGACGCGCTGGCGTCCGCCTCGTCGGTGATCGCGTCGGCCGTGACGCTCGACCCCAACTTCCCGCACATCTTCGACGCCGACAACAACACGTCGCCGGAGATGATCTTCTCGGTGCCGTTCGACGGCGTGCACACGCGCACCTACGGCGGGACGACGTATCTGATCCACGCCTCGGTCGGCGACAACATGGACCCGGCGGCGGCGGGCATCGACGGCGGATGGTATGGCCTGCGCCTGCGGCCGGAGGCGGTCGATCGGTACACGGGTTACCCCACGACGACCGACACCCGCACGTCGTTCATCCAGACATCGGGGCGGACGAAGGCGATCGGCAGCATCGGCTCGTCCAACAACGGCTACGCGCTCCTGAAGTACAAGAACGTCACGTCGGGCGGAGCGGTGGGGTCGAACCTCACCTTCCCGGACACCGACTATCCGTTGTATCGCCTCGCCGACGCCTATCTGATCTACGCCGAGGCGGTGCTCCGCGGCGGCGGTGGGAGCCGCGCGACGGCGCTGGGCTATGTGAACGCGCTTCGCAACCGCGCCTCGGCGGGGGCCATCACCGATGCGCAGCTCACGCTGCCGTTCATTCTCGACGAACGTGGTCGCGAGCTGCTGTGGGAAGGAATGCGCCGTCAGGATCTCATCCGGTTCGGCACGTTCTCGAGCGCCGGCGTCTGGAGCTGGAAGGGGAACGTCGCCGCCGGAACGACGACGGCCGCCTTCCACGATCTGTATCCGATCCCGTCGAACGAGCTGTCGGCCAACCCGACGCTGACCCAGAATCCCGGCTACTAACCCTCTCACCGCCGGCCGGAGCGACGTCGCTCCGGCCGGCGGCCGTTCCTTCAGCCTCCGCCGTCGCGGCCCATGCGTCTCTCGCTCCGACACCAAGCCGCCGTGCTGCTCGCCCTCTCGAGCGTGGTCGCCTGCGCCGGCGGCGGTCAGGATCTTCCCACCGCGGTCACCACGCCGCCTCCCCCACCGCCTGAGCGCCCGTCGCTCTCGCCGACCTACCGGGCGAGCGGGCACATGGCAGCGGGCGACGTATTCGTGCATCTGTTCGAGTGGAAGTGGACGGACATCGCGCAGGAGTGTGAGACGGTGCTCGGACCCGCGGGCTTCGCCGCTGTCCAGGTGTCGCCGCCGCAAGAGCACAGCATCACCCCCACCCACGACTGGAGCGAGCGCTATCAGCCGGTGTCGTACAGCATCGCGCTCAGCCGGTCGGGCACCGGCGCGCAGTTCGCCGACATGGTGAGCCGGTGCAAGGCCGTGGGCGTCGGCATCTACGTCGACGCGGTGATCAACCACATGACCAACTCGCCAAGCCCGGGAACAGGGAGCAACGGCACCGCGTACACGAAATACAACTATCCCGGATTGTACGTCGAGTCCGATTTCCACACGCCGTGCACGGTGAGCAATTACGCGAGCGCCGCGAACGTCCAGGACTGCGAGCTGTTCTCGCTGCCCGATCTGAACACGGGCCTCGTGAGCGTGCGACAGAAGATCGCAGGCTACCTCGTGATGCTCGCCCGGCTGGGCGTCGCCGGCTTTCGCATCGACGCCGCGAAGCACATCCAACAAGTCGAGCTGGACGACATCTTTCGCATCGTCGACTCGACGCTCGCTGCCGAGGCGCGTCCACTCCCCTACTACTTCCTCGAGGTGTCGGGCGGCGCCGGTGAGGCGCTGCATCCCAGCGACTACTACGGCGAGGCATATGCCTCGGGCGGCGCGGCCGACATTACCGAATTCACCTTCGTCGGCGTCGGCAACAAGTTCCTCGGCGCCAACGGCGAACACATCTCGCAGCTCAACCCCACCGGGCCCGCCGGCAGTCAGTTCTCGGCCCAGGCGTGGGGGATGATGCCGTCGGACAAGGCCGTCGTGTTTCTGCAGAACCACGACACGCAGCATCAGGGCGGGATCAGCTATCGCGATGGCGCCGTCTTCCGGCTCGCCAACGTGTGGATGCTGGCGCAGCCCTACGGCTATCCGAGCATCCTGAGCAGCTACGCCTTCTCGTATCCGTCGGGCAACTCGATGGGACCACCGTCGGATGCCGCGGGAAACACGAACGACGTGAGCTGCGCGACGAGCCTCGAGACCGCGACGATCGGCCAGTGGGTGTGCGAGCACCGCGATCCGTACATCGCGCGCATGGTCGCGTTCCGCCGGATCGTCGCCGGCAGCGACGTCAATCACTGGTGGGACGACGGCGCCAACGCCATCGCGTTCTCGCGGGGCGACCGCGGCTTCGTCGCGATCAACGCCGAGACCACGACGCTGACCCGGACCGTCGCCACGGGACTCGCGGCCGGCACGTACTGCGATCGCATCAGCGGCGGCCGGTCGGGGACGACGTGCGTCGGGACGTCTCTCGTCGTCGGCGCCGACGGCAGCATTGCGCTCACGCTGCCGGCGCGGATGGCCGTCGCGATCGACCAGAGCACCAAGCTGTAACCGCACCCAGTCCCGAATCCTCACCCATGTTGCAATTGCTTCCGAGCCACGCGCGTACACTTCGCTTCGTCTCCATCGCTGCGCTGCTGGTCGCGCCGTGGTCGACGGCCGGCGCTCAGGGGGATCTCATCGTCCGGTCGCCGGACGGCCGGAACACCGTCACGATCGAGACGCGAGATGGAGGGCTGTTCTACAGGGTCAGCCGCGCGGGCAAGCAGATCATCCTGCCGTCGCGCCTCGGTTTCACCTTCCGCGGCGTGCCCGCGTTGCGCGACAGCCTCGCCATCACGGGATCGTCGCGCGCCAGCTATGACACGACCTGGACGCAGCCGTGGGGCGAGGTCGCGCGGGTGCGCGATCAGCACAACGAGCTTCGCGTCGAAGTCGACGAGCGCACCGCGCCGCGGCGCCACTTCGCGGTCGTGGTGCGCGCCTTCGACGACGGCGTCGCCTTCCGGTACGAGGTGCCGCAGGCAACGCCGAGCGGCGACTACGAGATGACGGACGAGCTCACCGAGTTCACGCTCGCCGACGACGCGAAGGCGTGGTGGATTCCGGCCAACAAGCCGCAGCCCGACCGATACGAGGAGCTGTTCAGCTCCTCCCCGGTGAGCAAGCTCGATACGGTGCACACACCGCTCACGCTCGAGATGGAGAACGGTACGCGCGTGGTCATTCACGAGGCGAATCTCGTGGACTATGCGGGGATGAACCTCGCAGGGCACTTCGAAAGCCGTCGGTTGAGCGCGGCGCTGGCTCCCTGGGCGGACGGCGTGAAAGTGCGTGGTCATGGCGCATTCACGACGCCATGGCGCACGATCCAGCTCGCGGATCGTGCGGAGGACCTCGCGCCGTCGGTGCTCGGGCTCAAGCTCAATCCGCCGAGTCGCATCGCCAACACCGGCTGGATCGCGCCGATGAAGTACGACGGCATCTGGTGGGGGATGCACATCGGGACGATGACCTGGTCGCAGGGTCCCACGCACGGCGCGACGACGGCGAACGCGCGCCGATACATCGACTTTGCCGCCGCCAACGGGCTGCGCGGCGTGCTCGTCGAGGGATGGAATACCGGCTGGGACGGAGATTGGATGCACACCGGCGGCGGCTTCTCCTTCACGACACCGTATCCCGACTACGATCTGCCGGCCGTCGCCGCATACGCGAAGTCGAAGGGCGTCGCGCTCATCGCGCACAACGAGACGGCGATGGGCATCGCGAACTATGAGCGGCAGCTCGACAGCGCGTTCGCGCTCTACCAGCGTCTCGGGATCAAGGCGATCAAGACGGGCTACGTCACCGACAAGACCGCCGAGGGGCACGCGCACACGGGGCAGTACATGGTGCGCCACTACCGCAGGGTGGTCGAGACCGCCGCGCGGTACGGCATCATGGTCGACGTGCACGAGCCGATCAAGGACACCGGTGAGCGCCGGACCTGGCCGAACATGATGGCGCGCGAAGGGGCGCGCGGGCAGGAGTACAATGCCTGGGGCGGCGAAGGGGGCAATCCGCCGGAGCACGAGACGATTCTCTTCTTCACCCGGATGCTCGCCGGCCCGATGGATTTCACGCCAGGCATCTTCGACATCCGGATCAAGCGGCCGACGGGCACGCCGCGCCCACCGGAAGAGGCCCGTCCCCGCACGACACTCGCCAAGCAGCTCGCCCTCTACGTCGTGTTGTACTCGCCCCTGCAGATGGCCGCCGACCTGCCGGAGAACTACGAGGGACAGCCGGCCTTCCAGTTCATTCGCGATGTGGCGGTCGACTGGGACACGACTCGTGTGATCGCCGGACGGATCGGCGACTACGTCGTCGTCGCGCGCAAGGCGAAGGGCAAGGACGAATGGGACCTCGGCGCGATCACCGACGAAGAGTCGCGCTCCTTCGACGTTCCACTCTCCTTCCTCACACCCGGCCGGAGCTACGTCGCCGAGATCTACGCCGACGGTCCGACGGCAAGCTGGCGTGACAATCCGGAGCAGGTGGCCATCTCGTCGCGGCCGGTGACGTCGGCGTCGCAGCTCCACATGCGGCTCGCCGCCGGGGGCGGCCAGGCGGTGCGGATCCGGCCAGCGCGCCAGTGAGCCGGCGCAGCGCGTCGCGATGGGTGATCGGCGCGCTCATGGTTGGCGCGAGCACGGCGGCGCGCGCGCAGAGCGCTCCACCGTCCACTCCTCCATTCGTCGTCACCGACACCTCGGTGCGCCAGGGCCGGTTCGAGGCGATCGCGGTGTCGCGCGACACGATCGTCTCGAGCTATCCGCGCGCCGCGCGCGAAGTGCACTTCCGGTTCAGCCTCAACGGGCCGGACAACGAGTTTGCTCCGGGCACCGACCACACGATCTATCTGCGGCCGAGCGGTGGTCATCTGACGACGCGTCTGTATCGTTTCGGCGTCGAGTACGCGCCGCCGCCTCCGACCCCCGAGCAGTCGTCGAGCAGCGAGGAGGGTGTCGCGAACGTCACCTTCCGGCTCGATCTGCGTGACGTCCTCCGCGCGCTACGCGAGAAAGGGTACTACGACCCTCCGCTCGGATCGCGAATCCAGCGCGGGCAGCTCGAGTCGGTGTACGTCATCGGCGATCCCGCGCCGCTGACGTGGGACCAGGCCGCGCTGCGTCCGGGCTCGCCTCTCGAGCTGAAGGATCCCGACGGGGATGGTATCTACGAGGGCACGGTACCGATCGCGACCTCGTACACCAGACCGCGCACCGCTGACGGGCGCGCCATCTGGGCGCGCAGTCTCGATCTCTCGGCGTTGCCGGCGCTGTCGTCGTCCCAGCGTCTGCAGGATGCACTGTACCGGCTCTCGCTCGAAGAGCTCCGCCAGCTGGTGCGCGACGACGGAGCGCTCGCCGCGGGCGCGAAATGGCCCGGCGTGTGGACGCGCGACGTCTCGCTCAGCACGATTCTTTCGCTCGCGATCGTTGCACCGGACGCGGCGCGTGCGTCGCTCATGGCGAAGGTCGACTCGTCCGGACGCATCATCCAGGATACGGGGACGGGCGGCTCGTGGCCGGTGTCGAGCGATCGGATGGTGTGGACGCTCGCCGCGTGGGAGCTGTACGCGGCAACCGGGGATCGCGACTGGCTGCGCCGCGCCTACGACATCTCGCGTCGCTCAGCCGAAGCGGATCTCCACGCGGTGCACGATCGCGCGACGGGACTGATGAACGGCGAATCGTCGTTCCTCGATTGGCGGGAGCAGAGCTACCCGCGCTGGATGCAGCCGGCGGACATCGCACAGTCACAGGCCCTCGGCACCAACGCCGTCCACTACGCGGCATACCGTCTGCTCGGCGACATGGCGCGCGCGCTCGGCGAGGGATCGGCGCGCTGGGACTCGGTCGCCGCCGGGATCCAGCGCGGCATGACTGCGTACCTCTGGCAGCCGAAGCGCGGATGGTACGGCCAGTACCGCTATGGCCGGTCGTACGAGGCGTTGTCTCCGCGCGCGGAAGGACTCGGCGAGGCGCTGAGCGCGATCTACGGCGCGGCGTCGCCCGACCAGCGTCGCGTTCTCCTCGCGAGCGCGCCGGTCGTCGCGTTCGGCACGCCGACCTTCTGGCCGTACACTCCCGGAGAGCGCTTCTATCACAATGCGACCATCTGGCCGTTCGTCACCGCGTATTGGTCGTGGGCCGCGGCCGACGCGCGCAATACCGCGGCAGTGCAGCGCGGGCTCGACGACGCCAGCCGAACCGCGGCACTCTTTCTGACGAACAAGGAAAACATCGTCGCCTCGACCGGTCACTTCGAGGGCACGGCGCTGAACTCCGATCGTCAGCTCTGGAGCGTCGCCGGCACGCTCGCGGCGACGTACCGACTGCTGTTCGGGATGCGCCTCGAACCCGACCGTCTGGTGTTCCGCCCGATGGTCCCGCCATCCTACGACGGCGATCGGACGTTGACCGGAATGCGCTATCGCGGTGCGACGCTCGCGATCACCGTGCACGGCCATGGTGATTCCGTCGCCGCCGTGCGACTCGACGGCAGATCGCTCGCACGGGCCGAAATCCCCGCGGCGCTCTCGGGCGCGCACTCCGTCGACATCACGATGAACGGTCGCTGGCCCGCCGGTCGCGTGCACGAGGTGGCGAACCGTTTCGCACCCGCGACTCCGCACGCCATGCTTCAGAGCGGACGGCTGACGTGGCAATCGGTGCCGCAGGCGGTGGGATACGTCGTCCATCGCAACGGACGCCCGGAGACGCGCACCACGCGGACGGAAGCGACCGTTCACCCGGCCGATGGTCTCAGCGAATATCAGGTGCTCGCCGTGAACGCCGTGGGTGACGAGTCGTTTCTGAGCGAGCCTGTGCGAGTGGTCGCGGCTCCGGACGAGCTGAAGGTGAAGCCGAGCGGCGCGTCGATCGAGACGCACTACACGGGGTTCACCGGCTCCGGCTACCTGCGCTTGACGCGCGATCGGAATGTCGTCGTGCGCGTACCGGTCAACGTCGCGCGGAACGGCATTTATGCGATCGACGTCCGGTACGCCAACGGCAACGGCCCGGTGAACACCGAGGACAAGGTGGCCATCCGTACGCTGCTGGCGGACGAAGACACGGTCGGCGTGGTGGTCATGCCGCAACGCGGCGTCGACCGCTGGGCGGATTGGGGGTGGAGCAACGTGCTGCGGCTGCCGCTGCGCACCGGCGCGCACACACTGACGATGGTCTACACGCCGCTCGACGCGAACATGAATCCGCGCGAGAACACCGCGCTGCTCGACGTCGTCCGGCTCACGCGGCTCGCCGCTCACGAGGAGACAGGCCGATGAGGACTCCTGCCCGCCTGACGCTCGCCGCTCTTGCCATCCTGTGCAACGCGGCTCCGCTCTCGCTGTCGTGTCAGACGACGGCATCGACCGCCACGCGTGTACCGCCCGCGTGGACGAAGCGATCGGTGATCTACGAGATCAACGTCCGGCAGTACACGCCCGAAGGCACCTTCGCGGCTCTGCAGCGGCATCTGCCTCGGCTCAAGCAGCTCGACGTCGACATCCTGTGGGTGATGCCGGTGCAGCCGATCGGCAAGAAGAACAGAAAGGGGCCGCTCGGCAGCTACTACTCGATCTCGGACTACACGGCGATCAATCCCGAGTACGGCAACCAGGCCGACTTCCGCGCCTTCGTCGACGCCGCGCATCGGCAGGGGATGAAGGTCGTGCTCGACTGGGTCGCGAATCACACGGCGTTCGACCATCGATGGATCACGGCGCATCCCGACTGGTACGTCCACCGTCCGGACGGCACGATCTCGTATGCGCGCGACAACGAAGGCCGTGAGACCGATTGGACCGACGTCGCCGAGTTGAACTACGACAATCCCGCGATGCGGCGCGCGATGATCGGGGACATGAAGTGGTGGATGGACTCTATGCGCGTCGACGGCTTCCGTTGCGACGTCGCCGGTGGCGTACCGATGGACTTCTGGGTCGACGCACGACGCCGGCTTGCGCGGGCGCATCCGGGACTGTTCATGCTCGCGGAGGCCGAAGGGCCCGAGTACTACGCCGCGTTCGACATGACGTACGGGTGGGAGCTGCACCATCTGCTCAACGAGCTCGCGCAGGGCAAGAAGCCGGCGACGGAGCTGGACAAGTATGTCGCCGCTCAACAGACCCGCTATCCGCGGGACGCTTACCACATGGATTTCACCAGCGATCACGACGAGAACAGCTGGAACGGATCCGAGTTCGAGCGGATGGGCGTCAATCATGTCCCCGCATTCGTGCTCGCGGCGACGCTGCAGGGATCGATGCCGCTGCTCTATACCGGACAGGAGGCGAGCATGCGCAAGCGCCTCCGCTTCTTCGACAAGGACACCGTCGATTGGAGCGGGCCATCATTGGCCGGCTTCTATCGGTCGATGTTCGACCTCAAGCACGAGAATCCCGCGCTGTGGAACGGCGCGTATGGTGGCGCGCAGTCGTCGGTGAAGACCAACGGCGGCGATCGCGTCTACGCCTTCACGCGCTCCGAGGGCGCCAACACGGTCTTCGTCGCGGTAAACTTCGGCAGCGCGCCGGCGACGGTCACGTACACGGGCCTGCAGCACCCGGGCCGCTTCACCGACTGGTTCAACGGGTCCGCCTCGTCGCTCGCCGCCACGGGGCAGCTCGCGATTCCGGCCAACGGCTACCGTGTGCTCGTCGCCGGCGCGGAGCGTCTCCCGCGTGCCGGTGAGAGCTCGAACAGGTAGCCATGCAACGGCGCGAGCGTCGTGAGCGGCGTGTACCCGTGAAGATGTCCGTCTCCGTCCACGCTGAGCGACGCCGCGTTGGAGTCGCCGAGCAGGCTGCGCAACGTCCAGCGTCCGGCGGGAAGCGCACCTGCATCGGACGAGAGCGCGACGTTCGCGACCGGCGTCGCGGCGAGATTGGCCACGACGAGCACGGCACGATCGCCGTCGCGCCGCAGGTACGCGGCGACCGAGCCGTTGCTCGCCGTGAGCGGCACGAGCGACCCACCGGCCAGCGCGGCGTTGGACGCGCGAAGATGAATCAACCGGCGGTGCAGGTTGAGGATCGAGTTGGGATCGCGGTCCTCCGACTCGACGGTGATGGTCGCGGAATCGTCCTGGAGCCGCTCCCACGCTCTGCCGCTCGTGAAGCCCGCCGCGGGACCGCGGCGCCACTGCATCGGCGTCCGGATCCGCTCGTCCGGCTTTGCGCCGGTCATGCCGATCTCCTCGCCGTAGTACACGAACGGCATGCCGGGCAGGGTGAGGAGGATGAACGACGCGAGCTTCGACTTCGCCATGTCGCCACCGAGCTCCGTGCGCGTGCGCGGCTGGTCGTGATTGCGGACGAACGGCGACCAGCGTCCGGGGGGCGCGTCGCGTTGCAGGCGCAGAACCGGTGGCAGCAGTCCTTTCGCCGATCCGCTGCGCACCGCCGAGACGATGCTGTCGGCCACCTCGAACGCGAAATAGTCGTCGAGCTGGTCGGGATAGTACGAGAGCAACGCCGTCGTGCTGTCGGAGACTTCGCCGACGGTGAAGACATCGGGCTTCACCGAGCGGACGTATGCCTCGTACGCGCGAAGCACGGCGTGCGTCCCCGGGGAGTGCACGATGACGCCGGGCTCCTCGACGAGATACGGCACCGCGTCGAGACGAAAGCCATCGACGCCCATGTCCCGGATCCAGAATCGCGCGATCTTCTCGGCCTCCTCGAGCACCGGTGGATAGGTGTAGTTGAGGTCGGGCATGCCGGGCGAGAAGAACGCATAGTACCACTCGTCGCGTACGGGCGACTTGTGCCAGTTGCTCTGTCCCCACGGATTCAGCTCGGCGGGCTTCGTCGGCGACCAGCGGAACCACGCCCGATATGGCGACGTCGTGTCGTGCAGCGCCGCCTGGAAGTATGGATGCCGGCTGGACGCGTGATTCAGGACCATGTCCACCAGAACCTTGATTCCGCGCCGGTGCGCTTCGGCCATGAACTGCTTGAAGTCGTCGTTGGTGCCGTAGTCGCGCTCGATCCGATAGTAGTCCGAGACGTCATAGCCGTGATAGCTCGGCGACTCGGCGACGGGCATGAGCCAGATGCACCGCGCGCCAAGGTCGCGGCTGCTGTTCGGATTGCCGTCGTTGATGTAGTCGAGCTTCGCCGTCAGCCCTTTGAGATCGCCGATCCCGTCGCCATTGCTGTCGTAGAAGGAGCGGACGAACACCTCGTAGCAGGTAGCACCATGCGTCCACGCCGGCGGTCGTTGCGCCCCAGCCCCCGCGGCCGCGCCGGACATGAGAAGGAGCCCGGCGAGTGTCCGAACCGTGCCGGAACGCCTGGCAAGGTGACGGGGAAGGGGGAGGGGAAGAGAAGCGGTCATGGTCGGTGGATGCCCCAGGCGTCTGCGGATGGCGGAAAGCGTAGCACGCCCGCCGACCGCGTCGCAAGGAGCCATGCTCGATCGTCGACCGCGTTTCGATCAGTCGACCGCCTTTAGATCAGTTGACCGCCTTTAGATCAGTTGACCGCCGTTCTATCAGTCGCTCCTTCACCCGCCGAGGTCCCTCATGTCGAGGCCACGCCTGAGTCCCACCCAGATGTTCAACATGAGCTTCGGCTTCCTCGGCATTCAGTTCGGCTGGGGGTTGCAGCTCGCCAACATGTCGGCCGTGTACGAGCGACTCGGCGCCCGCCCTGACCAGGTGCCGCTCCTCTGGCTCGCCGCGCCGGTGACCGGACTGCTGGTGCAGCCCGTCGTCGGCGCGTTGAGCGACCGAACGTGGGGTGCGCTCGGCCGGCGCCGGCCGTACTTCCTCACCGGAGCCATCCTCGCGTCGATTGCGCTGTTCTTCATGCCGACGTCGACCAGCCTCTGGATGGCCGCGACGCTCCTGTGGGTGCTCGACGCGTCGATCAACATCTCGATGGAGCCCTTCCGCGCCTTCGTCGCCGACAAGCTCGACGCGTCGCAGCGTACGGCGGGATTCGTCATGCAATCGCTGTTCATCGGAGTCGGTGCGAGCCTGGCCAACGCGCTGCCATTTCTGCTGCGGTGGTTGGGCGTGCACGGCAACACGGCGAGCGGGATCCCGCTGACCGTCAAGTATTCCTTCCAGGCCGGTGCGGTGGTCTTCCTGCTCGCCGTGCTTTGGACGGTGGCGACGACGACCGAATTTCCCCCGGAGGACATGGCAGCGTTCGAGCGCGCGCGCCGCGGCAACCTCGGGCTCGGGCCGCTCTTCCGCGAGATCGGCCAATCCATCCGCGAGATGCCGGCGACGATGCGCCAGCTCGCCGTGGTGCAGCTGCTCACCTGGCTGGGCCTCTTCTGCATGTGGCTGTTCTTCGTGCCGGCCACGGCGCGCCACGTGTTCGGCGCGACCGATCCCAAGTCGGAGCTGTACGCGCAGGGGATGGAATGGGGTGGCTTCGCCTTTGCCTTCTACTCGCTCACCTGCTTCATCGTCGCGCTCGCGCTGCCAAAGCTCGCCGCCCGCACCAGCCGAAAGACCGTGCACGCCGTGGCGCTCATCTGCGGCGGCGTCGCGCTGCTGTCGGTCTACGCGATCCACGATCGCTACCTCCTCCTGCTGTCGATGGTCGGCGTCGGAATCGCATGGGCATCGATTCTCTCGATGCCCTACGCGATCCTGTCGACGGCGCTTCCCCCCAATCGGATGGGCGTCTATATGGGGGTGTTCAACTTCTCCATCGTCATCCCAGAGATCGTGGCGTCGCTCTTCTTCGGCCCACTCACCCGCGCGCTGTTCGGCGAGGGCAATCCCAACGCGCCGTTGTATGTCGTCATGCTGGGCGGTGCGTGTCTGCTCGCCGCGGCGGTGTGCGTCGCCTTCGTGCACGACGTTCACGGGACAGTCCCCGAAGCGGCGGTGATCGATGCCGATCGCGAGGCGATGCTCCCGCAGCCATCCGCGCAGCCGGTACCGAGCAGCGGACTG
>DASXHF010000252.1:0-12481 GCA_036488775.1 Gemmatimonadaceae bacterium
CGAGCTGCCGGGCTGTGTCAACGCGCCGCCGGATCGCGATCCGAACTCCTCGCTGTTCCGCATCGAGGTGATCAAGGTGCCGCTCGCCCACCCCGAGCAGGCGGCAATCGTGAACTCGCCGCGGATCTTCAACGATCTCGCTCCGGTGGCCCGGCACGGTGAAGCGCCGGAAGACGTAGCCGCCGCGGCCAAGGTGGCGGCCGCGGCCCGTGCGCGCGGCGAGTTCACGGCGTTCATCTTCGGCACGGAGCAGGTCCTGCCGCCGAACTTCGTCCGCCCGGTGCTCGACAGCGTCGTGAAGGCACATGGCCGGACCACGGCGACTTCCGCCGACAGCGCGGCCCTGCGCGCCGCGCTCCCGGACATCTTCGCGCGCATGTTCGGCGAGCGCACCGGCCCGACGCAATGCCACGACATCACCGTCTATCCCGCCATCGGGCTCGCGGGCGGTGCGTGCGAGGGCTACGGCTTCCTGATCGACATCCGCGATCCGGCCAATCCGAAGCGCATCGCGGCGGTTGCCGACTCCAACTTCTCGTACTGGCACTCGGCGACGTTCAGCAACGACGGGACGAAGATCCTCTTCTCAGACGAGTGGGGCGGCGGCGGCCAGCCGAAGTGCCGCGCGACCGACCGCAAGGAGTGGGGGGCGGATGCGATCTTCACGATCGTCGACCGCACGATGCAGTTCCAGAGCTACTACAAGATGCCGGCGCCGCAGACGCAGTACGAGAACTGCGTGGCCCACAACGGCTCGCTGATCCCGATTCCCGGCCGCGACGTGATGGTGCAGTCGTGGTATCAGGGCGGGATCTCGGTGTTCGATTGGACCGACCCGGCGCATCCGCGAGAGATCGCCTTCTTCGATCGCGGACCGGTCGATTCGACGCGGATGGCGAGCGGCGGATACTGGTCGTCGTACTGGTACAACGGCTACATCGTCGGCTCGGAGATCTCGCGGGGCCTCGACGTCTTCGAGCTCGTGCCGAGCGGCTTCGTCTCGCAGAACGAGATCGACGCGTCCAAGACGGTGCACCTCGACTACCTGAACACGCAGGGGCAGCCGAAGTTCGTCTGGCCGGCCAGCTTCTCGCTGGCGCGAGCGTACGTCGACCAGCTCGAGCGGTCGCACGGCCTCGCGGCGGGACGGATCACCGCGGTGCGCCAGACCTTGAGCGCCGCCGAGAGTGCATCAGGCGATCAGCGTCGCGGCGGGCTGACGGTGCTGGCGACGCAGCTGGATGGCGACGTGAGCAGCTCGGGCGACGCGACGAAGGTTCGCGCACTGGCGGGTGCGGTACGCGATCTCGCGGCGTCCACACGGTAACGGGGTAGCGTGAGCACAACGAGTCGACCGTCGCCGGCCGGCGCGCCTGCGGGGCGGCGGCCGGCGCGCGGCCCCCGAGAGTGGGCGCGCGCCTTCACCGGCTTCTATCCGCCACTGGCCGAGGACCTCGCGGATCTCGATCCGATCGCGCGCTTCCTCTATTCGGCGCGCAGCGTCATCCTGGTGATCTCCTTCCAGGCGGCGCTGCTCGCCGGCCTGCTCGCGCTGATCGACGGCGGCTTTCAGGGGGTGCCGTTTCTCTTGCTCGTCGTGGCTTACGTCGTGCTGCACGCGATCAGCAATCTCTCGAACGACTACTTCGGCGCGCGGCGCGGGCACGACACCGAGGAATCGCCGCGCCGGCGCTACACGGTGCACCCACTGTTGAGCGGCGCGGTGAGCTCACGGCTGTTGGTGCGCGGACTGCTGGTGCTGACCGCGATCGCGGCGGCGATCGGTGTGTACTTCGTCCGACTGCGCGGCTGGCCGGCGGTGTGGCTCGTCGTCGCGGGGGCCCTGCTGCTCTGGGCGTACGACGCCGCACCGCGCGCCCTGAAGGAGCTGGGCCTCGGCGAGATCGCTGCGTTCGTGGTGTGGGGTCCGTTGATGATCGCCGGGGGATACTACGTCATCACCGGCCACTTTTCCGGCGCCGCCTTGCTCGCATCGGTGCCGTATGGGCTCGGCGTGATGTCGATCCTCGTGGGAAAGCACATCGATCAACGCATGTTCGACGAGAGCAAGCACCAGCGCACGTTGCCGGTGGTGCTCGGCGAGCGGCGAGCGCGGGCGCTCAACCGGGCAGCGGTCGTCGGGATGTATGCGGTCATCGTGGCCGGCGTCGCGCTGCGGCTGGTGACGCCGTTTGCGCTGGTCGTCGCGCTCGCCCTCCCGCGCGCGCTCCGTGCGCTCCGGGTGATGGCCGCACCGGCGCCCGATGCGCCGCCACCGGGATACGTGGGCTGGCCGCTGTGGTACCACCGCGTCTGCCTCGTCCACAACCGGGCCTTTGGGTGGTTGTACGTACTGGGGTTGGGGATGGGGGCGGCAGTGGCCGGCTGGGCGTGAGACGTGAACGGTGAACGGTGGATGACTCAAGACCAATCGCGTGACAGTCAGTGCTGGTCGGCGGCGAAGGTGCCGATCAGCTCGGCGCGGCCGAGCACGTGGCCGGACATGACCCGCTCGAGGTCGGCCTTCGTCGCCTGGGCGCCGAGATCGGGGAGCACGGTATCGAGCGCGTAGAGCTTGTGGACGTATCGATGACGGCCGATGGGCGGACAGGGTCCGCTGTAGCCGGTGCCACCGCCGTCGTGTCGTCCTTCGCGCGCGCCGGCCGGAAGTCCGCGCTGGCTCGCGCCCTCCGGGAGCGCGCTCGTCTCGCCGGGAATGTCGTACACGACCCAGTGGACCCACACCCGCTTCGGCGCCGCGGGATCCGGTGCGTCCGGATCATCGACGATGAGCGCGAAGCTGCGCGTCTTGGCGGGAACGTCGCGCCAATCGAGTGGCGGCGAGATGTTCGCTCCCTTGCAGGTAAAGCGAGCGGGAATGGCGCCGCCGGCACCGAAGGCGGTCGACGACAGTGTGAGCATGGCGGACCTCCAAGGTTCAACGAACCGCGCGGATCAGTACTGCTCCACCATCATGCACCGCATCGTACGGGGATCGTGTCAGACGACCGGTGCGCTCGCCCGCGCCGGAGTACGCGGACCGGCGTGCGATCGTGCGACGTCGGCGCGAGCGGCGATCTCGTCGGGCGCGGCGATCGACATGCCGAGATCGCGGATCAGTCCATCGCGGAGGTCGTAGACCCACCCGTGTATCGTGAGCTCCTGACCACGCGCCCACACGTCGCGCACCACGGTCGTCTGACTGAGGTTTACGACCTGCTCGATCACGTTCAGCTCGCACAGGCGCCTGTGGCGCCGAGCCTCGGTCGGAAGCGCATCGAGCTGCGCCTGATGCTTGAGGCGGACGTCCTGCACGTGCCGGAGCCAGTTGTCGGCCAGGCCTACCTTGTCGTCGCGCAGCGCGGCGAGCACGCCGCCGCAGCCGTAATGGCCCGTGATGATGACATGTCGCACGTGGAGCACGTCCGCCGCGAACTGCACGACCGATAGACAATTCAGGTCGCTGTGCACGACGACGTTGGCCACGTTGCGATGTACGAACAGCTCGCCTGGCGCGAGGCCGGTGATCTCGTTGGCCGGGACGCGGCTGTCCGAGCAGCCGATCCAGAGATATTGCGGCGCCTGTTGACGCGAGAGCCGCTCGAAGAAGTCGGGATCTCTTCGAGTGATCTCGTCGGCCCAGGCGCGGTTGTTGGCGAACAGGTTGTCGAGGAAGCCCATCGCTCTCAGTTGGACTCGGGTCGCTCACCCGCCGGCCCGGCATTGGGTGATCGGCGCAGTTGTCAATCTAGCGGGTCCATGAGGCGGGAGAAACGGCCGCATGGTGCTCACGGGCGGCGCTCGCCATCTTCGTCATGTCTGCCGAGCGAGGACGATCATGGCTGATCCAACCGATCGCACGCCGAAAATCAGAGTCTATCTCGACCCGGAATCAGCCGGAGCCACCGCGGCAGATCCATCGCTCACGCCAGACGAAGCGGCAACGCTCGCGGCGGCCTGGTCGTCGCCGCGATTTCAACAGCTCGAGGCCGTTCAGCTTCGCATCGCAGCACGGGGATCGCCGGCGCTGGTTCTCCTCGATGGGCCGATGCCGAACGGCGTGCTCGGTTTGATTCGGCTAGGGCAACCCGGCCCGCTCAGCCGGTGCGTCATCCTGTCGCGAGAAGGCTTTCGGGACCACGCGATGGATCGCGTCATGATGCTCCAGCATCGGTGGGAGACGGAGAATCCTGACGACGAAAGTCCGATGACCGGGACACTGCACCTCGACGGACGGTTCACGATCAGCTCGGAGAAGTCGGGCGAGCGATCGGGAGTGCAGCGAGTCACGAGAATGGGTCACGGGCGCCTTGGCGATATCGTGACCGCCGATTTGTTGGCCCGCGCATCGGCCGTGCAGCCGCAGGTGATACCAGGTCTCGGGCTCGGTCGCGTCGTGGAGCTGAAGTAGCCGACAATCGCCGGCAACGCCGAGCCGCGTGCACGCCGATTGCCCTCACCGTCGGCGTGCGACTGCCACGGTTTCTCGCCTCGCTCACCAACGACGTGCCGGGCTGTTTCTGGCCACGCTGGCTGTTCCTGCGCGGGCTCGGGCTGATCTTTCTTTCGGCGTTCTACTCGCTCGCGTTCCAGATCCACGGACTGATCGGGGAGCGCGGCATCCTGCCCGCGCGCAGCTACCTTCGGGACGTCAGCACCGCGACTGGCGGCGTGACGAAGCTCTGGTACGCGCCGACGCTCCTCTGGTTGAACGCGAGCGACCGTGCGCTCACCGTCGTGATCGCGGCGGGACTCCTCTGCTCCGTGCTGATCGTCGTCAACATCCGGCCGCGGCTTGCGATCGCGCTGGCGACGGTGCTGTTCCTCTCGTGCGTCGCGGCGCTGCAGGACTTCTCGATGTATCAGTCGGACGGGATGCTGCTCGAGGCGGGATTTCTTTCATTTTTCTTCGCCCCGCGCGGCAACCGGCCCGGTCTCGGCGTGGACGATCCGCCGTCGCGGTTCAGCCTCTTCATGCTGCGCTGGGAATGGTTCCGGATCTACTTCGAATCAGGGGTGGTGAAGCTCGCGAGCGGCGACCGGCACTGGCGGGATCTCACCGCGATGGACGAGTACTACCAGAACGGTCCTCTGCCGGCGTGGCCCGGATGGTACGTGGAGCAGCTGCCGCACTGGTATCACGCCGGCACGGTGATCATCACGCTGGTGGTGGAGCTCGTGGTGGTGTGGGCGGTATTTCTCGCGCGTCCGCTCCGGCTGGTGTGCTTCGCGGTGGTGACCGCGCTGCAGATCGGGATCATTGCCACCGCCAACTACGCGTTCCTGAACTATCTGGTCCTGCTGCTCGGGGTGCTCCTGCTGGATGACGCGGCGCTGGCGCGGGTCGGGCTGAAGGTTCCCCCGGGGAGCGGCGGCGCGGCGCGAACGCAGCCGCCGTGGCGGCGGCGAGTGGAAGCCACGGTGTTGGGATTCGTGTTGTATGCGTCGATCGTGGCGTTCGTGCCGACGCCGGCGCCGGGTCTACTCGGCTGGCCGGCAGCCTTCTTGTACCCTTTTAGGATCGCAAATGCGTACGGCCTGTTCGCGACGATGACGGAGCAGCGCTATGAGATCGAGTTTCAAGGGAGCAACGACGGACGAACCTGGGTGAGCTATCCCTTCCGGTACAAGCCGCAGGATCTTCGCGAGCGGCCCGGCGTCTACGCGCCCTACCAGCCGCGCTTCGATTGGAACTTGTGGTTCGCGTCGCTCGGTCCGTGGCAGGCGTCGCCGTGGGTGGTGGCGGCGCAGCAACGACTGGTGGAAGGGAGCCCGGACGTCCTGCGTCTGTTCCGCAACGATCCGTTCCATGGCCAGCCGCCGGCGATGGTGAGGACGGTGCTCTCGCAGTACTGGTTCACCGATCCCGCGACCAAGCGGGCGACGGGCAATTGGTGGCGAAAACAGGAACTGGGCGTTTATACTGGGGTGGTAAGCAGGTAGGTTCCCACCTCCGGCAAGCAGCGGCCGACCGAGGAGCGTCAGCATCGCCCCGTCGCCCGCCACGTTCGTCCCGCCCGCCTCGCCCTTGCTGCGCCATAATCAGGAGAGAAGGTTCATGCGTTCCCCCAAGCATCTGCAGAACGTTCTCGTCGGCGCGAGCGCCCTCCTCTTTGCCGGTGCGCGGTTGACGTCCGGGCACGTCGAAAATGGCCCGGTGTTGAACGCGGCGGTCGCGTTCGTCACCCCAAAGCCGGCTGATGCGAGCTCGACAGTGCCGCCGTCCAATCCAGTGGCGACGGTGACCAAGACCGCGCTCGAGGCGTTAGCCGGCATCGTCCGTCCGCTGAGCCACCCGCGAGCGCTCGAGGACGCCTTCCGCAGCTACTTCGCCTACAAGTCGAGCCATCCGGGCGACGTGCGCAAGCCGTACCTGTACTTCGTCGACTATGGTCTGCCGAGCACCACCCCGCGCGGATACGTGTTCGACATGGATTCCCTCCGCGTGATCGACGGACCGTTCACCGTCGCGCACGGGCGCGGCTCGTCGTCGTCGCGTTACGGGGTGCCGACGCGCTTCTCCAACGCTTCGGGCAGCGCCGCGACGTCGCTCGGTCTGTATGTCGCGCAAGCGCTGTACGACTTCCGCGGCCATTCCGGCGGACAGACGTATAGCTCGATCGGCTTGCGGCTGATGGGCGTGTCGAGCGGCTTCAACGACAATGCCCTCGCACGAGGGGTGGTCGCACACGGCGCGCCCTACGTCACCCGCGCCCAGGCGGGGCGCAGCGAAGGATGTCCGGCCATGGAGCCGGCGCGGGCGCAGCGGCTCCTGCCGAAGCTGGCCGAGGGCGGGATGGTGTTTCTCTTCGCGCCCGACCAGACGTGGATGTCGCGCGACCCGTGGGTCGCGCTCAACGCCGGCTAGTCAGGGCACCCACGTCGTAAACGCCGCCGCCGGCTCGCGCTTCTTCGGCGGCGGGACGTCGGCCGGCTCGCCGAGGTTGACGATGGCGACGATGCGCTCGCCCTCTTTCGCACCGACGGCCTGGCGCGCGGCCGGATCCTCCATGACGCCGCCGGACTTGATGTGTGTGCCGAGCCCGAGCTCCACGGCGGCGAGGCTGAGGTTCTCGATCGCCATCATCGCCGCGGCGTAGTCCTCCTCGCGAATCTCGGGATTCTCGTTCGTCGCCACGGCGACGACGATCATCGCCGGTAGCGCGCGATGCTCCGCCGCGACGGTCTCGCGCATCGCGCGCGCCGCGTGGGCATTCTCCAGCTTGCGCGCCTTCCGGTCGCCGAGCGCGAGTCCGTAGCCGTAGCGTGCGTCGGGGCCGAGGACGTAGAAGCGCCACGGCTGGGTGAGCCGATGGTTCGGCGCGAGGGTGGCTGCCTCGAGCAGCGTCTCGATCTCGCCGCGTGAGACGGGTCGGTTGGTGAAGCGCTTGATGGACCGGCGCTGTGCGATGGCTTCGGTAGGACGCATCCCGGCAAGTTAGTCGACGCGGCGGTCAGTCGCCCGCTTGCGCGCCGACCGCGGCGGCGACCTCTCGAATCTGCGCCGTGTGCCGTGCTTCGTGACCCCCGACAAAGGCCAACCACTGGTACAGGTCGAGGGTTCCGAGTCGCGGATGTGGAATCCGGATCGTCCCGAGCGCGAGGCCATCGGCGGCGAGGATCGCGTCGCGGAGCGCGCGGCGGAGCTTTCGGAGCAGCATCAGCGAGGCATCGGTGCTCACGGTTCCGGTCGGCAGCGAACCTTCGCGGGCCGTGATCGGCTCACTGCGGTTGGTGACGCGCGCCAGATCGAGCGTCGGCAGGACCGGACTCGTCTCGCGCTCCGCGGCGAGGCCGGCTGCACGTGCTGCGTCGAGCTCTTTCATCAGCAGCTGGTCGATGCGGCCTTCGACGAGTGAGAGATGCTCGAGAATTTCCGAGACGGACCAGCGGTCTTCGCCGGGTCGCTCACCGTGCAGAGCGCCGGGCAGCTCGGCCACGGCCTTCTCGAGCTTCGCACGGCAGGTGTCCAGATAGTCGAGCACTTCTTTGGTTCGTGGATGCATCGTCATGTCTTCGTTGAGATGTGAGTCGCCGCGCGGGAGGCTCAGGCAACGGGTCCGGACAATCCTTCGACGAGCAACATGTCGGTTGCCGCGCACTGCTTGCGTAGCGCCTTTGCCGCGGCGTACTCGGGAGAACTCCACCATTGGCGCGCGCGGTCGACGGTCGGAAACTCGAGCAGGACGACGCGCGTGGGGTGCCAATCGCCCTCGAGGACGGTGGTGTTCCCGCCGCGCACGACGTAGCGGCCGCCGTACTGGGCGATCGATGGAGGCGCGAGACGCTTGTACTCGTCGTAGGTCGCGGGGTCCTTCACGGTGATGTCGACGATCACGAACGCAGGCATGGAGCGAAGGCGAGTGTGGTGGGACGACGTCGCGGCTCGCGCACGCACATTCAGCGGCGCGTCGGCTGGCGCAATGCGCGCCGGGTGCTCGAAAGAAGACCGAGCGCAGCGACGATCGCAAGGATCCGCGACTACCAGAGGAGTCCCTGCTGGCGTCCGCTCATTTGACCTGCTTCTCGCCCGCAGAGTTCTCAGGGTGTCGGTCGGTCCACGAGCGCCAGCTCTTCCGCGTGAAACTCCGCCACCCACAGCGATCTCCCGTCATCAGTCGCGTGCTCGACGAGATACAAGTCGTCGCCGACCGAGGCGGTGACGGTGCCAAGCTCGCCGAGACGCGGCTGTGGCGGCTCGGCGCTGTCGCCATCGACGTCGCGGACTGGCGTCAGCAGCCGACGAATCAGCACGACGTCGGCGAGCGCGAATTTCATGGACGCACGCGGCTCGACCAGGGATCCATCCGTCCGACCGTGTCAGGTACCCGCCGCCACTAGTCCCGCCATCGCCCGCGTCGTTTCGGTTCGGCGTGCCCACACCACTCCCGCCGCGATCACCGCGACCAGCGCGAGCATCCAACCGAATTCGTCGATCACGTACGCGGTCTTTCCCGTGTCCGTGGTGAGTGGCGTGAAGATCGCCTGGATGAAGACGTTGTGGCTGGCGTGCATCACCGCGCCGGTCCACAGACTTCCCGAGCGCAGGCGAAGCCACGCGAAGACGAAGCTGATGCCGACGACCATCACGGTGAAGCAGGTGAGGCCGTACCACGCCGGTGTGCCGCTGTTGTAGTCGGCGAAGAGAAGGATCGGAAAGTGCCAGGCTGCCCAGATGATGCCGCTCACCAGCGCGGTGCTCGTGAACGACATGGTGCGCGACAGCTCGGGAACGAGAAAGCCACGCCACCCGATCTCTTCACCGAGCGCGGTGGACGTTCCTCGGACCATGCCGACGGTCCCCGTGAGAAGGACGTAGCCGGCGGCGACCAACCACAGGGGTGCGCCGGCCCACCCGAAGCGCTCCGCCACCTGCGCGAGGAACGCGCGGTTCGGAAAGCCGCCGAGTCCCGAGATCCACACGGCGACGTACGCCGCGCCCGCATATGCAATGGGAATCAGAAATGCCCAGCGCTGATATCGCCAGTCCCATCGCCAACCGAGAGTCGAGATCGGTCGGCCGAGCACTCGGCACGTGAGCAGCGCCGCGAGACCGGGGCACCACATCAGGCCCGTGACGTAGATGCCATTGCCGGCGGCAAGCCGGCCAGCGTGGATGATCAGGGCGTAGAAGATCGCGCTGAGCGCGAACGTCAACAGAAGGAACGTCGCGACGGGTCGGTACGGGCGCGGCGAAGTGTCGGTCATGGTAGTGTCGATGTGATTTCAGTCGAGTCCACGAGACTCCTTCCGTTAAATCGTCGTTCCAACGCTTTCACCGATCACCCATCCCGCAGTTCACTTCCCATAGGCGACCGAGTCCATCAACTCCGCGAACCGCGTCCACGACAGCCGCTTCCGCTTCTGTCGGTGCCCGCCCCACCAATAGAGCCCGCCGCGGCCGATCTCGAGCTCGCCGATCTTCTCACCATCGGCGCTGATCTCGAGGTTCAACGACGTCCCGGCTTTGGAGAACTCGTGGACTTTCAGCGCGCCGCGGACGGCGTGCTTCCGCTCGAGCCGGCGTTTCGCGGGCATGATGGCTCACCGTGGCAAAGGTGAACGTACCGAGGACGACGCGGCGGACGACGGCGACATTCCGGCCGCAAGCTGTCGACACGGCGGCGTTCCCGCTAGCTGTACGAACCAGG
Organism: Gemmatimonadaceae bacterium; assembly: GCA_036488775.1. GTDB lineage: Bacteria > Gemmatimonadota > Gemmatimonadetes > Gemmatimonadales > Gemmatimonadaceae > AG11. The sequence goes on from DASXHF010000252.1 coordinate 10,152, forward strand.
TGCTTCCCTCGAGTATGTTGCCCCGCCGTCGGCGGTGAGCTGCATCAACCGGCGATCGGCCGTGCGAAGCGCCTCCGTCAATCCGCGATTGAACGCCGCCAGGAATTTCAGCGCGACTGGCGCCTTGGTGCTCAACAGCTTCTCGCACGCGATCCGATCGAGCTGCACGAGGATCGCGTCCCGACGAATCGAGCAGCTGGCGGTGCGCGGCTCGGCGGCGATGAGGCCGACCTGTCCGAACATCGTCCCGGGCGCGAGCTGCGCGAGCAGGTGCCGCTGGCCCCGCACCTTGATGCTCACGTCGACCTGTCCGCGCACGAGGATGAAGCAGCTATCGCCAAGCTCTCCCTCGCGGTACACGACCCGCTTCCTCGGAAGGTCGCATCGGATCGCCAACGCAAGAATCTCCTGGAGCTCCTCGATCGAGAAGTCACTGAAGGCGGGAAGCTCGCGAAGCAGCGCGGGGTCGATCGTCGATCCGGATGAGGTGTCGCGCGGCACGACCCGCATCATCTGCGTGACGTTCTTGATCGTCGCGCGCGAACGCACGCGCGCGGGGCCGACGTGCAGCGCGAGCGATTCCGCGATCTGCCGATTCACGACCTCGAGCTGTCGACAGAGCGAGGTCGCGATGCGCCAGAGACTGTCCTGCGCCGTCATGAACAACGGCGTCGCGTGCAGCAGCCGGCGCGGCGAGAAGACGTCCTCGGGCACCCATTCGGGCACGGTGGATGTGAGCGCCATCCGCGCCGCCGCCAGGCCGGCCGCCGTCGTATAGCTCCCCCCGTAGCCGTTGTAACCGGCCGCCACGATGACGCCCGGGCGCAGGAACCCGATCGCGGGGAGCTGGTCGGGGGTGAATGCCATCGTACCGACCCATTCGCACGATGGTGGCCTGCCGTCGAGCTCGGGATAGAAGCGCTTCCGCAGCCGGAGCAACGTGTCGTGCACCTGCGACGAGCGACGACGCGACGATGGGCTGTGCACCGGCCGGTCGGCCCCGCCGCCCATCAGCAGCGCGCCACGCGCATCCCGCACCGACTCGCGGGGCTGGTTGAAGAAGACCGGTCCGTCCTCGCACGTCACGACGCGACCACGCGTGCGGTCCGCCGCCCACTCGGTGATCTGAATCTGACTCTGGTACGGCCGAATCCCGGCGAGCTCGGGAAAGAGTCGGTTGGTGAAGGCGTTCGTCGCGACGACGACCCGGCGCGCGACGATCGTCCCCCGGCCGGTCACCACCCGATGCACGTCCGGCGCGTTCGACTCGACGTCGACCACTCGCACGTGTGTGTAGAGCTCGGCGCCGGCACGCAGCGCCCGCTGCAGAAGTCCACAGACGTACTTGAACGGATGATACGTGCCGTCACCGGGAACGAACCGCCCGAGATATGCCGTCTCGATGCCGAGCTCCGAGCGAACCTTGCGGCGGGACCAGAGCTCGATGCGCTGGCCGTGCTGCGCGGCCAGCATCACCTCGTCGCACATCCCCTGCTCTTCCTCCTCGCTGCACGCGAGATGGAGCCACCCGCGGGGCGCGAAGTCGCAATCGATCTGCTCGCGCAGAATGATGCTCTTCAGCAGATCGCGATTTCGCAGCGCGAGCCCGAGCACGAGCGACGCCTGTCGCTCACACTCCGCCTGCACGATCGCCGAGGGCAGCTTGGGATAGCGCCGATGAAGAAACGCGGCCCGTTCGCGAGCCAGCCCTTCGTACATCCCGACCGAGTTCTCCGGAAGGAGCTCGAAGTTGCCGCCATTCCTTCCGCTGGCTTCGCCGGCCGGCTCTCCCTGCTCGAGGACGACGATCCTCGCCGCGGTGCGTTCCTCGATCGCGAGGTGGTACGCGGCCGACGCGCCGGTGAGACCGGCGCCGATCACGACGATGTCGGCGCTATCGGGAAGGTCGGGGTTCGACTGATGGTTCGCGAGCGGCCGCATGCCCCGCAGCCAGTAGGGCTCGTCGTCGAGCGGCAGCCCGATGGCTCGCGATGTCGCGACGCCCCACCGGCCGAGCAAGTCCTGGAACACCCCCCAGGTCGACGGCGGGAGCTCGGCCCTGCGATCGAGATCCGGTAGCAGCTCGAGCGCGACCTGGCGAGCCGCGGCAGGGTCGGTCTCGGCGAGCACGTCCAGCCGGACCGAGATCGCGCGCACCTCGGCGGTAGTTACGCGGTGCCGCGTCTGACGAGCGCCCGCATCGAGTTGGCCGCCCGGAGGCGGCACCAAGTCGGAGGGGGAAGCGGATGTCGTCACGGGCGCCGGGCAAGGGGCCGTTCTCTGGCTCCGAAGATGGAGCCCCGGTTCCGCGGACACCAGAGGCCGAGCGC
>DASXHF010000233.1:0-14239 GCA_036488775.1 Gemmatimonadaceae bacterium
GCCTTGCCGAGCATGTCGCGGGCGAGCTGATCGACGTAGGGCGCCATCATCTTACAGGGACCGCACCAGTCGGCGTAGAAATCGACGAGCACGGGGACGTCGGTTCCGTTGATCACCCGGTCGAAGGTGTCGTCGTCGAGCTTGACCGGATGATCGAGGGGCAGCGGCGTCTTGCAGACGCCGCACTTCGGCCCGTTGGCGGCCTTCGCGGCGTCGATCCGGTTCCACCGCTGGCAGTTCGTACAACGGATCGTGATGTGCTGCGTCGTCGCCGTCGGGCCCGTGGGTTCGGTTGTCGTCGCCATGCTCGCTTCTCCCTCGCGGTCTGGAGCGTTAACTTGTCATGCCTGCAAGTTCCGGGGCGTTAGCTCAGCTGGGAGAGCGCCTGCTTTGCAAGCAGGAGGTCATCGGTTCGATCCCGATACGCTCCATCGATTTCCGGACCCGGTGATGGATTCGAAAAAGGGGCGACGTCGAACGTCGCCCCTTTTTCGTTGCAGGACTCGTCCGCTTCGGTTGCGGCGCTGATCCGTCCGCGAAGGGTCATGCCGACCTCTTCTCACCGAGCGTCATGAGACGCTCAGCGGTTCCGTGACCGAGTCGGACGTCGTTCGCGGCACGGTCGCGTTGCCGTGATCCGGTAGCGTGAGAATCGGGAGAGGGGCGGGCGCCCTCTCTCCCGACCGCGCCCGCGGACGCACCGCGGCGCGCCCGCCCTCAGAACTGCGCCGCCTCCGTCGACCCCGCGAGCGCGACCGTCGACGCCGCTCCTCCGGCGATCAACTGCGCCACCTCGTCGAAGTACCCGGTCCCAACCTCACGCTGGTGTCGCGTGGCGGTGTACCCGTCGGCCTCCGACGCGAACTCCCGCTCCTGCAGCTCCGAGTACGCTGCCATCCCGCGCGACCGGTAGTCGCGCGCGAGCTCGAACATACCGTGGTTGAGCGCATGGAAGCCGGCGAGCGTCACGAACTGAAACTTGTAGCCCATCGCGCCGAGCTCGCGCTGGAACTTTGCGATCGTGCCGGCGTCGAGCTTCTTCTTCCAGTTGAAGGACGGCGAGCAGTTGTACGCGAGTAGCTTGCCCGGATGGTCGCGGTGAACCGCTTCGGCGAACTCCTTCGCCTCGTGCAGATCCGGCGTCGACGTCTCGCACCATAGGAGATCCGCATAGGGCGCGTACGCCTGCGCGCGCGCGATCGCGCAATCGAGCCCGCCCGTGATGCGATAGAATCCCTCACGCGTGCGCTCGCCGGTGAGGAATGGCGCGTCGAGGGGATCGACGTCGCTCGTCAACAGCCGCGCGCTGTCGGCGTCGGTGCGGGCAATGATCAGCGTCGGCACGTCGAGCACGTCGGCCGCCAGCCGCGCGGCGATCAGCGTACGGATGAACTGGGACGCGGGCAGCAGCACCTTGCCACCCAGGTGGCCGCACTTCTTCTCCGACGAGAGCTGGTCCTCGAAGTGTACCGCCGACGCGCCGGCTTCGATCATCGCCTTCATCAACTCGAACGCGTTGAGCGGGCCGCCGAAGCCGGCCTCGGCGTCGGCCACGATCGGTGCGAGCCAGTAATGCTCGCCGCGCTTCCCTTCGGACGCCTCGATCTCGTCGGCGCGGAGCAGGGCCTGGTTGATTCGCCGCACGACGGCCGGAACGCTGTTCGCCGGATACAGACTCTGGTCGGGATACGTCTGGCCGGCGAGGTTCGCGTCGGCCGCGACCTGCCACCCGCTCAGATAGATCGCCTCGAGACCCGCGCGCACCTGCTGCACGGCCTGATTGCCGGTGAGTGCGCCGAGCGCGGCGACGTAGTCGCGACTCGTGAGCAGCGTCCAGAGTCGTCGTGCGCCCACCTCGGCGACGGTGTGCCGGATCCGCACGCTGGTGCGAAGGCGTTCGACGTCGGCCGGCGAATATGGGCGCGCCACGCCATGCCAGCGCTGCGGCGCCTCGCTCATGTGCGCCGGGAGATAGTCGGTGAGCGTGAGCGGCTCCGTCTCGAGCAGGGTGGACATCATGGGAAACCTCAGGGCCATCGGTGAACAAGGCGCGGGCGCGAGCTGCGGCGAACGTCCACACTCTATGACAAATCCCTGGCCGCGCGCCAGTAAGTGATTGATGCAGAGCATGTTACGATGTCACTGGATTTTCGGGTGCTTGCTGTAAATCCGGAAAGGTTGTAAATCGTTGGCACGGAGGACCACATGTCCAAGTCGGTGTTCCTTGGTCGTCGCATCCGTCCGCTTCGACTCCGGATGGGCCTGAGCCAGGCCGAGCTCGCGAGGCGGCTCGGGATTTCGGCGAGCTATCTCAACCTCGTCGAGCACGACCGGCGGCCGGTGACCACGGGGCTGCTGCTCGATCTCGCCCGGGCGTTGGACGTCGACCTCCGCGCGCTCGCCGCCGGCACAGACGCGGACCTGCTCGGTGCGCTCACGGAGCTGTTCAGCGATCCGTTGTTCGAGCACCATCCGCTGACGGCCACCGATCTCCATCAGTTCGTCGAGACGTCGCCCGACGTCGCTCGCGCCGTCCTGCAACTCCATCGCGGCCTCACCAGCGCCCGCGCGACCTTGGAGACGCTTGGCGAGCGGCTGCTGGACGAGCAGCGTGACGCCGGCGGCGTCGACAAGATGCGACTCTCGTCCGAGCAGGTCTCCGACTTTCTCCAGCGGCACGGCAACTACTTTCCGACCCTCGAGTCGGAAGCGGAACGCGTGCTCGCCGGCGCCGACGACGACGGCCACGATCTGTACGGACGGTTGACGCGTTACCTGCAGCGCGAGCACGGCGTGCGCGTGCGCATCCTCACGGTGGACGAGATGGGCGGGGCGATGCGGCGATTCGACGCCGGCCGTCGCGAGCTGCTGCTCTCCGAGGTGCTGCGGCGGGGGTCACGCAACTTCCAGGTCGCCGTGCAGACGGCGCTGCTCGGCAGCGGTCCGGCCCTCGACGCACTCCTGCGCGATCCGCAGCTCACCTCGGCCGAATCGCGGACGCTGTGTCGCGTCGCGCTGGCGAGCTACTTCGCCGGTGCGCTGCTGATGCCCTACGAGCGGTTCCGGCAGGCGGCCGACGCCGAGCGCTACGACATCGAGCTGTTGGGGCATCGCTTTCGGGTCGGGTGGGAGCAGACCTGCCACCGCTTGACGACCCTGCGCCGGCCGGGGGCTGAAGGCGTGTCCTTCTACATGTTGCGCGTCGATCTCGCGGGCAACATCTCGAAGCGGTTCGGCGCAGCCGGCATTCAGTTTCCCCGCTTCAGCGGACTCTGCTCCCTCTGGAACGTTCACGCGGCGTTTCTGCAGCCGGGCCGCGTGCGCGTGCAGCTCTCGCAGCTGCCGAACGGCACGACGGTGCTCGCCATCGCGCGCACGGTGGAGCGGCATTCGCGCGGCTACGGCGCCCCCGAAGCGCCGTTCGCGGTCGGTGTCGGGTGCGACGCCAGCGACGCCCGGCGCATCGTCTACGCCGATGCGCTCGACCTCTCGAGCCGATCGGCCGCGATTCCGATCGGGGTGACGTGCCGCCTGTGCGAGCGCACCAACTGCACCGCGCGCGCCTTCCCGTCGCTCGGCCGCCCGCTGCGCATCGACGAGAACGTGCGAGGGGTATCGTTCTTTGCTCCAGTGGACAGCTGACAGCTCTCGGCGGGCGCCGAAGGCTGTCAGCCGTCCACTGCCAACGGAGGCGTGACCGCCGCCTCGTCCCGTTCTCCGGTCCGGATGCGATATACGTGCTCCACCGGAAGCACGAATACCTTCCCATCGCCGACGTCGCCGGTGCGTGCGCTCTCGAGGATCGCCCGTACCGTGATATCGACGAACGGCTCCGATACGCCGATCTCCAACCGCACCTTCTCCTGCAGCTCCACCTTCACCGTCGTACCGCGGTACGTCTCCACCTGCTCGGTCTCGCCGCCGTGGCCGGCGACGCGGCTCACGGTGAGCCCGCGCACTTCGGCGCGATACAGGCGTTCCAGTACGTCGTTCAGCTTGTCCGGCCGGATGACTGCGACGATGAGCTTCATGCGACACCTGCCGTGGTGGAGCGAATGGTGGATGCGGTCTTGGGCACCGGATCACGGAACACGAGCACCGCGCCCTCGCCCTCGACGTACGCTTCTTCGCCGTGCTGGGTGATGTCCATCCCCACCCCCTCGGCTCGCGTCGCCGCGCGCAAGGGCATGACGAGCCCGATGACCTTGAGCACTACGAACGTGCCGACGCCGCTATACGCCAGCGTGGCGAGCACACCGATGACCTGAAGGCCAAGTTGTCCGGGCCGGCCGTGCAGCAATCCGTTCGTCCCGCCCCACGCTGCGGACGCGAACACGCCGGTGAGCAGCGCGCCGGAGATGCCGCCGATGCCGTGGCCGGCGACCACGTCGAGCGAGTCGTCGAGCCGCGTGCGGGCTCGCCACAGAATGGCGACGTAGCTCGGCAGCGCACCGAGCGCACCCATCGCCAACGCCCCGCGCGGCGACACGAAGCCCGCGGCGGGCGTGATCACCACCAGGCCGACGACGAGCGCCGTCGCCCCGCCGACGGCGGTCGCCCGGCGCGTGCGCAGTGCGTCGAGCGCCATCCACACCGCCAGCGACGCCATCGGCGCGAGCAGCGTGTTCGTGAAGGCGAGCACCGCCGAGCCGTTGGCCGCGAGCGCGCTCCCGCCGTTGAAGCCGAACCATCCGAAGTACAGCAGCGCGGTGCCGAGCAGCACGAAGGGCACGTTGTGCGGCAGCATCGCCTGCCGTCCGTAGTCCTTGCGCTGCCCCACGAGCGGCGCCGCCACGAGCGCCGCCATGCCGGCGTTGATGTGCACCACCGTTCCGCCCGCGAAATCGAGCACGCCGAGCGTGCCGAGCCAACCATTGCCCCACACCCAGTGGGCGACGGGCGCGTAGACGACGAGCGACCACGCGGCGATGAACGTCAGAAACGCTCCGAATCGCATGCGCTCGACGACGGCTCCCGCGATGAGCGTCGCGGTGACCACGGCGAAGGTGCCCTGGTACGCCATGAACAGGAGATGCGGGATGCTGCCGCGTGCCTCGAGCCCGACGTCGCGGAGCAGGAGGTACTGCCATCCGCCGACGAACGGCGCCGTGCCGCCGAAGGCGAGGCTGTACCCGACGAGCGCCCAGAGCACGCCGACACCGGCCAGTGCGCCGACACACATCATCATCGTGTTGAGCGCGTTCTTCGAGCGAACCAGCCCGCCGTAGAAGAACCCGACGGCCGGGGTCATGAGCAGCACGAGCGCCGTCGACATGAGCATCCAGGCCGTGTCCGCCGGCACGATGGCCGTCGATGCCGGAGGCGGTGTCTGAACGAACGCGATCGCGCACGGAAGCGACACAGTGAGCAGCAGCGGCACGGCGATCCTCCGATGAGAGTATGCTTCGACCGGCGCCCACGACGCGGCGGATCCGGCTACATCAGCGGTAACGCACCTTCGCGGTGGCGAGCGCCACGTTCAACAGGACCATCCCGCTGTTCGTGGCGACCACCGGCCAATCACGCGACGTCGCGCCATAGATCACCCAAAGCGAGCCCGCCGTGATCAAGAGCGCGAAGCTGCCGAGCGACAGGTCGCGCGTCTGCTTCGTGCGCCATGCGCGCACGACCTGCGGTACGAATGACATGACGGTGATGACGCCGGCGCCGTACCCGAGATGCGTGATCGTCATGACACCCGGGCCGACGGTTCGCGCTGCTCCTGGCCGATCGTGAGCCAGTCGGTGCGCACGCGGTCCCACTCCTGGATGAGCACACCGTGCTGCTCGAACAGGGAGCGAATCCGCCGGCGATCGTAGCCGCCGATGTCTTCGAGCACCGGGATCAGCACGCTCATCGCGTCGTCGCTGATCACGGTGCGGCGCGCGATGCTCGCGATGTGCCGTGCCTCGCTCGCCGCGATCGTGAGTCCTTCGCACCGGTTGACATGCAGCATCACGTGGATGTCCGAGCTGCCGTCGCCCACGTAGATCATCCGCTCGCCGGGCACGCCGAGCTCCAGTCGGAGGCGGTCCACCGCGGCGACCTTGCCGAATCCCGCCGGCACGCGAACGATCGAGGCGATCTCGCCGGTGCCGGCGTCGTAGACGAATCGCGTGGCAATGATGCGCTCCGGCGCCACGATGCCCGCGAGCGCCGAGTGCACGACGTCCTCGGGCGCCGCGGAGACGACGTAGAAGTCGAAGCGGTGATCGTCGAAGCCGCGCTCGAGGAACGAGAGGAGGAGCGGGATGTTCCTCTTCAGGCGGATCCGGCGCCCGACCTCGATGAGATGCTCCCGCCGTACGCGACGATACTCCGGATCGTGCAGCAGCAGATACGAGAGCTCCGCGCCGGATTGCACGAGGTTCAGTCGCGACAGTCCCGCCGCTCGAGCATCGAACTCTGGAATGCCGAGCAGCTCGCTGAGCACATGACCGGAGTCGTTGAAGCTGAGCGTCTGGTCGAAGTCGCTGATGAGCAGATAATGCTTCCGTACCATACCAAGCTCCTGCAGTGCGAGACGATGCGCATCGAGCCGCGCTACTCCGAAAACGACGACGCCCCTGCATCCGATCGGATGCAGGGGCGCGTTGGGGACACGGTACACTCCAACCCCGTCACATCCGTGACCGATCCCTCCGCGACGCGCAATTGTGGCGCTCGAGCGGCAGTCGGGTCGCGTTGAGATTCGTGAGACGGAGCATGCTCTTCTCGTCGAGGGGTCGTGCGGTGTCCCTACCCGTCGCAAGCTACGGGCAAGGGGGGAGAGTGTCAACGAAAGCGCAGCGTGAAGCGCTCGAACGACACGGGATCGTTACCGGGTGAGCCGCGCGTGAGCGGCGTCACATGCACTGGAGCGGGGCCCATGCCGCCGGTTATGGTTGAGCTACGCGCACCGCATCCTCTCCAACGCACCGATCGATGAACATCGTTCCTGCCGTCGGCACGACCGCACCCGACTTCACGCTCCCCTCGACCGAAGGCAAGGATGTGACGCTCTCGTCGCTCCGAGGGAAAAACGTTCTGCTCGCTTTCTTCCCGCTGGCATTTACTAGCACGTGCACGCAGGAGCTGTGCGACATGCGCGACGATTGGGATCAGTTCGCCTCGGCCAACACAGTGGTGCTCCCGATCAGCGTCGACTCGACGCCGACACTTGGCGAGTTCAAGGGCAAGTACGCGATGCGATCGGATCTCCTGAGCGACTTCAAGCGCGACGTGGCGCGAAAGTACGGCGTCCTGCTCGAGGATCGGTTCTTCTCGACGCGCGCCTATTTCCTCATCGACAAGGCCGGCGTGATTCGGTGGGAGCACGTGGAGGCGAATCCGAGTCAGAAGCGAACGAACGAGGAGCTGCTCGCGCAGATTGGCGCACTCGGATGATGCCGCGCGCCGCCGCCGCGCGAAGCGCGCGGCGGCGCCCGCTCCTCGGTCATCTTGTCCTTTCGGACATTTCGTCCTACATTCCTGCTCCCTCCTCATCGAGCGCAACCTGACACAGCAACGCTGGTCCCCCTCGAGCCGCCTCGGGTGACGCGCTCGACGTGCACGTGATGTCCAGCGACGAGCGCGCGCGGCCGCCGTTGTTGACCGCGGTTGCGCAGATCGCCGCCGCGCTCGCTACTGGCGAGGCGCCGAGCGAGGTGCTTGGTGGCGTGCTCGCGCGCGTCGCGGACACCGTGCAGGCGACCAGCGTCTCGCTCTGGCTGATGGACGAGCAGGACCTGCGCTGCAAAGCACGCGTCGGGGCGCCGCCGCCGACCGCGGCGGTCGTGCGGAGCCGGCTCGCCCAACAACCCCGCGATCCGGGCGACCTGATCGTCGTGCGGCTCGACGCCGCGCGCCACCCCCTCGGCGCGCTCGTGTTGACGTCGGGCAGCCGGCTCGCTCCCGACGAGCGCACCTTTCTCGCCACCATCGCCGACATCCTCGCCCCCGTCCTGCGCCAGGCCGCCTACGCCCAGCGGCTGGAGAGCGAGGTCATCGAGCGCACGCGGCAGATCGATCGCGAGCGTCGAGTGACCGAGCGCATCATCGATTCGCTGCCCGTCGGACTGTATGTCATCGACCGCGAGTACCGCATCTCCGTCTGGAATCGCAAGCGTGAGACCGGCATGCAGGGCGTGTCGCGCGAGGAAGCCATCGGCCGCACGATCTTCGAGATCCTGCATCGGCAGCCGGCGACCGTGTTGCGACGCGAGTTCGACGAAGTGTTCGCCACGGGACGGTTGCAGATCTTCCAGATGGAGTCGACGGCCTCCGGCGAGCTGCGAACCTACCGCCTCTCGAAGATCCCGATGCGGCTCGACAACGGACCAGTGACGCACGTCATCACGGTCGGCGAGGACGTCACCGAATGGCGCCAGGCACAGGACCGGTTCTCCCAGGCGGAGAAGCTCGCCGCGATCGGCACGCTCGCCGCGGGGGTGATGCACGAGATCAACAATCCGCTGGCGACGATCGCGGCCTGTGCCGAGGGGCTGGAGCTCAAGTACGAGGACGCGCCGCCCGATCTTCAAGAGGGGCTGCGATTGATCCAGAGCGAAGTGCAACGCTGCAAGGGGATCACGGATTCTCTGCTCGACTTCAGCCGCCCGAAGTCGGCCGACAAGACGCTGATCGACGTGAACGCGGCGATCGAGCGGACGTTGTTCGTGCTCAAGCACCACACCCGATTCAAGAAGCTGCAGGTCAAGGTCGACCTCGACCGCACGCTCGGCACCGTGGTGCGCGCGAACGAGGAGCAGATGGTGCAGGTGTTCATGGCGCTGCTGCTCAACGCGATGGACTCGATGCAGGAGCGCGGCACGGTGGCGCTTCGCACACGATGGGGCGACGGCGCGCGGTGGATCGTCGCTGAAGTGATGGACCAGGGGGAGGGCATCCGGCGCGCGGACCTGCCCAAGATCTTCGAGCCATTCTTCACCACCAAGGCACCCGGTCGCGGCACGGGGCTCGGCCTGTCCATCTGCTACGCGATCGTCGCGGAGCATGGCGGACGAATCGAAGTGGACAGCACGCCCGGCGAGGGGAGCATCTTCCGCATCCTCCTCCCGCGCGCCGACGAGAACGGAGACGCGCAGTGACCGAATCCAAGATCAAAGTCCTCATCGCCGAGGACGAGCAACACCTGGGACAGATCCTGTCCAACTTTCTCGGCGGCCGGGGTTACGCCGTCAACGCCGTGACCGACGGACGCGCCGCGCTCGATGCGCTGCGCGCCGAGGCCTACGACGTCGCCCTGCTCGACATCGTGATGCCTGAGCTGGACGGGCTCGAGGTGTTGAAGCAGGTCCGCGCCGACGTCGATCCCCCCGAGGTCATCATCATCACCGGCAATGGCACCATCGAGACGGCGATCAGCGCGATGAAGCTCGGCGCGTACGACTACATGTCGAAGCCGTACCGCATGGCCGAGATCGACGTGCTCGTTCGGCGCGCGTGGGAGAAGCGCCGGTTGTCGCGCGAGAACGTGCTGCTGCAGTCGCAGCTCGAGCGGGCCGGCGGCGCCACGGAGATCGCGACGCAGCACCCGTCGCTCCAGGCGGTGCTGGAAGTCGTCGCACGGGTGGCGCCGAGCGATTCACCGGTGCTGATCTCGGGGGAGTCCGGGACCGGCAAGGAGCTCGTCGCGCACATGCTGCACCGGCTATCGGGGCGGTCCGGTCCGTTCGTCGACGTGAGCTGCGCGGCGCTGTCGGAGGGTCTGCTCGAGAGCGAGCTGTTCGGCCATGAGCGCAACGCGTTCCCGGGCGCCGACGAACGCAAGCTCGGGTTGATGGAGCTCGCCGCGGGGGGCACGCTCTTTCTCGACGAGATCAGCGAGCTGTCGCCCAAGCTGCAGGGCAAGCTGCTGCGCGCGCTCGACCAACAGAGCTTCTATCGAGTGGGCGGAACACAGAAGGTGGAGGTCGACGTCCGCGTGCTCGCGGCAACCAACCGCGACCTCGCGGGCCGGGTGACCGACGGGTTGTTCCGCGACGATCTGTTCTATCGGGTGAACGCGATCGCGATCGAGCTGCCGCCGCTGCGCGACCGGACGATCGACATTCCATTGCTCGCGCGACACTTCGCACGCCAGTTCGCGAAGGGTACGCCGCCGACGCTCAGCACGGACGCCATCGAGCTCCTCACGCGGTATCCGTGGCCGGGCAACGTGCGCGAGCTCAAGAACGTGATGGAGCGCGCGGTGCTGCTCGTGCATGGACCGCAGATCCGCGCGTCGGATCTGCCGCTGCAACTGCCGGGCGCGGGCGCGACGCCGCTCTCGTCGCCTGCGGTCTCGCTCGCGGAGCTGGAGCGTCGCCACATCGAGACGGTCCTGCACAACACGAACTGGCATCAGGGGAAGGCCGCGGCGGCGCTGGGCATCAGCTCGAAGACCCTTTATCGCAAGATCCGCGAGTACAATTTCCGCCGGCCGGGCGCCGAGGACTAGCGGCGATGCGCATCCTCGTGATCGAGGACGACCCGACGGTCGGCCAGTACGTGAAGCGCGGACTCGAGGAACACCGATGCGCGGTGGACCTCACGACCGACGGTGAAGAGGGCGAGCGACGCGCGAGCTCCGAGGCGTACGATCTGATCGTGCTCGACATGCGTCTTCCGGGGAAGAGCGGCATCGAGGTGCTGCAGTCGCTGCGCGCACGCGGATTCGAGCGGCCGGTGCTGGTGCTCACGGCGCAGGATGCGGTCGACGCCAAGGTGGCAACGCTGCGTGCCGGGGCGGACGACTACGTCACGAAGCCGTTCGCGTTCGAGGAGCTGCTCGCGCGCGTCGAGGCGTTGGCCCGCCGGCCGCGGGCGCTCGCGTCACCCGTGCTGCACGTCGGTGACCTGGAGATCGATCAGGCGACCCGCGAAGTGCGACGCGGGGGCGAGCGGATCGAGCTGACCCCCAAGGAGTACACGGTGCTCGAGTACCTGGCGCGCCACGCCGGCCGCGTGATGAGCCGTACGCTGATCACCGAGTACGCGTGGGGCTACCACTTCGATCCGGGGACGAACATCGTGGACGTGGTGATCAACCACCTCCGCAAGAAGGTCGACGCAAAGTACGCCCGGAAGCTGATCACGACGGTGCGGGGTGTCGGGTACGTCCTGAAGGAGTAGCGTGGCCACCCTCCGCGCGCGGCTCACCGTCGCCTATGCATTCGCCCTCGTCGGCAGCTTGATCGTCTTCGCGGCGGCGCTGTACTTCGCACGCGCCGCGCGCGAACGGCAGCAGCTCGGCGCCGTCGCGGTCGCGCAGGGCGACCGCGCGCTCGGCTTTCTCCGCGCGGCCGCGGCGCAGGGGACGGCGCTGACCTTCGAGCGACCCGCCCCGGACGCGAGGACGGGCACGCGCGCGTACGCCACCGAGGCGATGCGGTCGCTGCTCGAGCGTGTACCCGGCTACTTCATCGTTTACGACCGAGACGACCGCCAGCTCTACAGCTCGATCGGCATCCGCCAGCTTCCCGCCGAGGACCGCACGGCGGTGGACGAGACGGCGGTCTCGCTGCGACCGAACGGCGACGCAGCCCTGGTGTCGGTGACGGATTCCCTGTTCGGTGGCCGGCTGCTCCTGGCAGCGCGGCGCGATCCAGCGCTGCTGCCCAACATCACGCGCATCGTCTCCGGGGCGCCGACGTCGGTCGTGGAGCTCAGTCCGCAGCTCCTGTTGGGGACGCTGCTGGTCGTCTTCCCGTTCATCATTCTGGTTTCGATCGCCGCGTCCTATCTGATTGCCGGCCGGGCGATCGAGCCGGTGGACCGACTGATCAACGAGGTGGAGGCGATCACCGACGGCCGTTCGCTGCATCGTCGCCTGCCATCGGACCTCGGGAACGACGAGCTGTCGCGCCTCGGCACGACGCTCAACGCGATGATCGCCCGTCTCGAGACTTCGTTCGGCGCGTTGCGCCGCTTCACCGCGGATGCATCGCACGAGCTCAAGACGCCGCTGACGGTGATGCGCGCCGACGTCGAACGCGCGATGCACCCGACCGCCGCCGGCAATGAGAAGATGCAGGCGCTCGAGGAGGCGCTCCAGGAAACCGCGCGGATGTCGGACCTCGTGGACAGCCTGCTCACGCTCGCCCGCGCCGACGAGGGCCGGTTCGACCTGCATCGCGAGCCGGTGGACATGGTCCCCTTGGTGCGCGACGTCTACGAGACGGCCGTGATCCTGGGCGAGCACGCGGGGCTGGACGTCTCGCTCGCCGTGCTGGAGCCCGCCGTGGTCGACGGCGACGTGCGGCGGCTGCGGCAGCTTTTCCTGAACCTGATCACCAACGCGATCAAGTACACGGCCCGCGGGGGAAAGGTAGAGCTCTCGCTCAGCCAGCGCGCGAGCGGCGAGACGGCGTTCACGGTGCGCGACTCCGGGATCGGAATCTCGGCCGCCGATCTGGGGCACGTATTCGATCGCTTCTGGCGGGCCGACCGCGCTCGCTCGCGCGGCAGCGAGCGCGGTGGGTTCGGGCTCGGGCTCGCGATCAGTCAGTGGATCGCGCAGGCGCACGGCGGCCGGGTATCGGTCCAATCGCGGCTGGGGCGCGGATCGACGTTCACCGTGCTGTTGCCGGTGATGGGCGAAGGGGAGGGCGGTGAACCGTGACCGGTGAGCGGTTGGTGGCCCGGCACCGCTCGCCGGCCTTTTTCACCCCCGACTAACTCCTCTTTCACCAAATCTTAATGGACGACCAGTAGCGACCTGCGTCACACCATCTAGACTGAGGGAAGTCACCAAGGTGTCGTCCTCAGCCACACGGGTGCCCCAGGACATGTTCAACAATCTGATCGAATCCAAGCCAAAGAAGCAGCGGACGACGGGCGGTCTGATTCTGAGCGGGACGGTCCACGTCGTTCTGATCACGCTCGCCGTCTTCGGCACGCTGCAGGCCAAGGAGCAGCTGGAGAAGCCCAAGGCCGAGAAGGTGGAGTTCGTCGAGATGAAGAAGAAGGACGAACCGCCGCCGCCGAAGGAAGAGCCCAAGCCGATGCCGAAGGACGTGGTGGCCGCCCCGCCGCCGCCGAAGGGGTTCATGGTCCTCGCCGCGCCGATCAAGGTGCCGGACGTGCTCCCCGACATCGACCTCTCCAAGAAAGTCACCGACGAAGCCGACTTCTCGGGCAAGGGCGTCCAGGGCGGTGTGGCCAAGGGCGTCGTCGGCGGTACCGCGCCGGTGAACACCGACCAGCCGTACTTCGAGTTCCAGGTCGAGAAGCAGGTCTCGCAGGTACCCGGCGTCGCGCCGCGCTACCCCGAGATGCTCAAGTCGGCCAACGTGGAAGGCGAAGTCCTGGCGCAGTTCGTCGTCGACACGACCGGACACGCCGAGATGGGCACCTTCAAGGTGCTCAAGGCAAGCCACGAGCTGTTCACGCAAGCCGTCAAGAATGCCCTGGTCAACATGCGCTTCTATCCCGCGGAGATCGGCGGCCGCAAGGTGAAGCAGATGGTCCAGCAGCCGTTCACCTTCTCCCTCACGAAGTAGTCGTCGCTCTCACCTCGGAGACATTCTCGTATGGATCTCTCGCTGCTCGGCCTTTGGAACCAGATGGGCAATTTCGCCAAGGGCATCGTCATCGTCATGGCGCTCATGTCGATCTACTCGTTGACCATCATGGTCTCCAAGTGGTGGAACCTGCGTCTGGCGCAGAAGGAGACGCGCAAGTTCGCGCCCGAGTTCTCCCAGTTCCTCGAGGAGGACAACCTCACCGAAGCGATCAAGCTGGCGGAGAGCTACAAGAAGTCGCACGTCGCCCTGGTGCTCGGCGGCGCGCTCGGTGAAGTGAAGCCCCTCATCCAGGACGGTTCGGTCACGGTCGCCGACATCAACTCGGCGGAGCGCGCGGTCGAGCGCAACATGCTGCTCGAGATCACCAACCTGAAGCGCGGCCTCGCGGTGCTCGCGACCGTCGGCGCCACGGCGCCGTTCGTCGGACTGCTCGGCACGACGATGGGAATCATCAACGCGTTCACGGGCATGGCCGCGTCGGGCTCGGGCGGTCTCGCCTCGATCGGCGGTGGTATCGCCGAGGCGCTCGTCACGACGGCGTTTGGTCTCCTCGTCGCGATCCCGGCGGTGTGGGCGTACAACTACTTCCAGACCAAGATCGACAATCTCACGGCCGAGATGACGTACGTCTCCAAGGAGATGATCGACTACCTCATCAAGGGCGTGTCGGGCGAGTTCGGCCGGTCGCGCTTCACCCGCGAGTTCAACACGTCGTCGGGCGGCAACACGCC